>CAIPUN010000022.1 GCA_903868245.1 uncultured Sphingomonadales bacterium
AGATTTTGGGCGTAGTTGAAGGCGGCGAGAATGGTCGATTCTGGCTGAAGTCCGTCGACAAGAAAGCCCGGTTTGATACACAAATTGGTGACGTCGGCAACGCCAAGGCAGGAGAGTTGGTGCTCGCCGAATTGACGGGCAACGCACATAAGAAATCCGCGCGTGTGACCCAAGTACTCGGCGACCCCTTTGCGCCCAAAAGCTTCAGCCTCATAGCGATCCATAAATTTGGCATTCCGTTTGAACTGCCCGAGGCCGCGGAGCGTGAGGCAGAACGCGTAAGGGAATTGCCGGTCACTGACGACCATCGTGAAGACCTGCGCCATTTACCCATCATTGCTATTGATCCACGCGACGCACGGGATTTTGACGACGCCATCTGGGCAACCCCAAATGCCGATACCGGCGGTTTTGACGCGATCGTCGCAATTGCCGATGTGAGCTATTATGTCCGTCCCGGTAGCGCGTTAGACCATGAAGCGTCGAAGCGTGGGAACAGTGTCTATTTTCCTGACCTCGTGGTGCCTATGCTGCCGCATGCATTGTCGTCGGACAAATGTTCGCTGCGGGCAGGGGAAGATCGCGCTGTGATCGCCTGTCATCTCGCTATCAGCAAGACCGGCCAAGTGACATCATGGCGTTTCACGCGCGCAATCGCGCGAATTGCCGCCAATATCCCGTATCCAGATGCCCAAGCCGCTATCGATGGGCAGTTGGAAAATCCATTGCTGGAAACGGCGCTCAAGCCGCTTTGGGCGTGCTGGAGATTGCTCTCTAAGGCACGGAACAAGCGCGGGCCGCTGGAACTTAATCTACCGGAAAAGCGCATTACGCTGGACGATCAAGGCCGCGTCACGGGTGTGGCGGAGCGTGAGCAGCTGGAAGCGCATCGTTTGGTCGAAGATTTCATGATTGCCGCCAATGTCGCCGCCGCCAAGGCGCTAGAGGCGAAAAAGTCATCGCTAATTTATCGCGCGCATGAACCGCCAAGCCGTGAAAAGCTGGTGGCGCTGAAGGAATATCTGAAGACTTTTGACATCGAATTTGCGCTGGGTCAGGTGGTCAAGCCTGAGACGTTCAACAATATCCTCGAAAAAATCATCGACGAAGAGGTGCGCCCGCAAATCATGGAAGCGGTGTTGCGCAGCCAGACACAAGCTTATTATGGGCCAAATAATGTGGGGCATTTCGGCCTGTCTTTAGGCAGCTACGCCCATTTCACCTCACCGATCCGCCGTTATGCGGATCTTATCGTGCATCGGGCATTGGTCAGCGCATATGGGCTTGAGATGCCAAAGCCAAAACTCAAGGATGTTGAGCCAATCACCGGCTTGACCGAGGCCGCGATTGCGAAGCTTGCCGCCACCGCAGAAGCCATCAGCCGCACCGAACGTCGCGCGATGGAGGCAGAGCGCGAGACAACAGATCGCTACATTGCAGCCTATCTGTCGGCGCATGTCGGGGAAATCGTTCAAGCGCGGATTACAGGCGTACAGAATTTTGGATTTTTTGCGACTGTACAAGGAGTTGGCGGCGATGGATTAGTCCCCGTCTCAACCTTGGGTAAGGATTATTTCCATTATGACGAGGCGAGCCAGTCACTGATTGGCGAAAAAACGCGTCAGGAATATCGGCCGGGCATGTGCCTTGAACTGCGCTTGGCCGAAGCAAACCCGATTTCAGGGTCGCTGCGCTTTGAATTGCCCGAGGGCGGAAGCTATGCCCCCGACCGTTTCAAGCATAAGGGCAAGCCCAAGGCGGGGAAATATGATGCGGGGAAACGCGGCAGGCCGGGGAATATCCGACATCAGGGGAAAAGGCGTTAGGCCCTTTTCCCCCATCGTCATCCCGAACTTGTTTCAGGAAAACAAACCAAGGCTGCGCGTTATCCCGAAACAAGTTCGGGATGACGAAGGGGGAGGGAATTGACGCAAGCTCAGAGCGACGGAGTGTGCCGCAGCGTTAACTCAATTCATCCAATTGTGCGTCGCTGAGCGATCCGGGAATCACCATGACAGGGCAGGGCAATGTCCCTGCATTTACGCCCGTAAAGTGGGCAATGAGCGGCCCAGGCGCGCCTTGTGCGGCGGCACCTAGCACGAGCGCGGCGATACCGGGATGTTCCTCCAACATGGCTTTTACAACGTCAATCGCCTCGCCAGGCTTAACGGTAATGGCCGGACGAACACCCATCTCATCGAAGATTGAACCTGCCGCCGCGGTCACAAGTTGCTCGGCCCTATCGCGCGCCTCTGCCTCCATCGTCGCCTGCACACCGCCCCATGCGACAAAGTCCGCTTGTTCAACAAACGCCAAAATATGCACGGTGCCCGCAGTTTTAGCGGCACGGCGCGATGCAAACCGCAAGGCAAGCCGGGCTTCCTCGGTTTCGTCGATTACCACCAAATATGTCCGCATAGTATCCCCCCGGGCTGACTTTGCCCGCAGCATTTCATGAATTCGTATAGCCTGCGCGAAATTTGATAGATTGGCAACCTCATCACGCTTGACGCTTGGGAAAGCTTGGCTATTCGGAGTCCTTTAACGACGTCTATAAAAGGCCAGTACCCGATGCCCATAGAACTCAAAATGCCCGCCCTTTCGCCCACAATGGAAGAAGGCACATTAGCCCGTTGGCTGGTCAAGGAAGGCGACAAAGTGTCTTCCGGCGATTTGCTGGCTGAAATTGAGACCGATAAGGCGACAATGGAGTTCGAAGCGGTTGATGAGGGTATCGTGACCCAGATATTGGTCGCCGAGGGAACTGACGGCGTGAAGGTCGGCGCGGTAATCGCGATGATTCAGGGTGAGGATGATATAGCAGCGCCCTCTATTGCTGCTGCGCCGGTCCAACCCGTCCCGCCTGTGGCAGCGGAGAAAGTTGTTCCAACCGCGCAAGCCGCAGTGCCGAACGCGACAGCGCCCCGTCCGCAGGCGACCGCAGCGAGCCCTGCGTCATCGGATAACAATGACCGCGTGAAAGCGAGCCCACTCGCCAAGCGGATAGCCAACAACAAGGGTCTTGATCTAACCTCAGTCGCTGGCACGGGCCCGAATGGCCGTATCGTAAAGGCTGATGTGGAAGCGCTCTCTGGCGAAAGCCGGAACCCTGGTGCGGCCTCAGCCTCGCATGCCGGCCCGCGCGCAGAAGCGCCCGTCGCAAAACCCGCTGCAATTGACACCGATATACCGCATGAGGTCGTCAAGCTCAGCAATATGCGTAAGACCATTGCGCGCCGCCTGACCGAGAGCAAGCAGCAAGTGCCGCATATTTATCTGACGGTCGATGTGCGCCTTGACGCGCTGCTCAAACTGCGCAGCGAATTGAACGCCAGCCTTGAAAGCCGCGGCATCAAGCTGTCGGTTAATGACATGCTGATCAAAGCTCTTGCGCTGACGTTGATACAGGTGCCTGCCTGCAATGTCAGCTTCGCTGGTGACAATATGCTACAATTTAGCCGCGCAGATATAAGCGTTGCTGTTTCGGTGCCCACGGGCCTAATCACGCCGATCGTCACCGATGCTGCGAACAAGCCTTTGTCCAAAATCTCGACCGAAGTTGCCGAACTTGCGGCGCGCGCCAAGGACGGCAAGTTGCAGCCACATGAATATCAAGGCGGCACGGCATCGATTTCCAACATGGGCATGATGGGCATCAAGCAATTTGACGCCGTCATCAACCCACCACAAGCAATGATCCTCGCGGTCGGGGCAGGGGAAAAGCGGCCCTATATCGTCGATGACGCCCTCGCCGTTGCCACCGTCATGAGCGTCACCGGATCCTTCGACCACCGCGCCATCGACGGCGCAGACGGCGCAATGTTTATGAAAGTCTTCAAGGAGCTTGTGGAGAAGCCTTTGGGGTTGGTGGCGTAAAGTGTCTAACTATGATCTCATCGTCCTCGGTTCCGGCCCCGGTGGTTACGTTGCCGCCATCCGCGCAGCGCAGCTTGGGCTAAAAGTTGCGATTGTTGAGCGCGAAAATCTTGGAGGCATTTGCCTCAACTGGGGTTGCATCCCGACCAAGGCGTTGCTGCGTTCGGCAGAAATTTATCATTATATGCAACATGCGGGTGACTATGGCCTGACCGCCGCCAATATCAGCGCCGATATTGACGCTGTGGTGAAACGGTCGCGCGGTGTTGCGAAGCAGTTGAATCAGGGCGTCACGCATCTGATGAAGAAGAACAAGATCACCGTCCATATGGGCGACGGCAAGTTGCTAGCGGCCAATAGGCTTACGGTTACTAAAGACGGTAAGGCCGAGGAGCTGACCGCGAACAACATCATCATAGCGACCGGTGCGCGGGCGCGGGATTTGCCCTTTGCGCCTGCCGATGGAAAGCGGATCTGGACCTATCGCCACGCGATGGTGCCAACCGAAATGCCGAAAAAGCTGCTCGTCATTGGCTCCGGCGCCATTGGTATCGAATTTGCGAGTTTCTACAATGATATGGGTGCCGAAGTGACGGTCGTTGAAATGCTGGACCGCATCGTGCCTGTCGAGGATGCCGATGTCTCCATTTTCTTAGAAAAGGCGCTAACTAAGCAAGGCATGACGATCATGACCGGGGCAGGGGTCGAAAGCCTGAAAGCCACAGCGACCGGTGTATCTGCTGCAATCAAGGGCAAGGACGGTAAAGTCATTGCATCAGAATTCACACATTGCATCGTCGCCATCGGTATCGTGCCAAACACCGAAAATATCGGGCTGGAGGCGCTTGGCGTAGAGATGGACCGCGGGTTCCTGAAAACCGATTCCAACTGCCGCACCAACGTGCCCGGCCTGTGGGCGATTGGCGACATCACCGCTCCACCTTGGTTGGCGCATAAGGCAAGCCATGAGGGCGTGATTGCAGCGGAGACGATCGCTGGCGGCCACCCAGTTGCCATGGACCCACGCAACATTCCGGGCTGCACCTATTGCCACCCGCAGGTCGCGAGTGTCGGCTTGACGGAGGCCAAGGCAAAAGAAGCAGGCTATGACGTCAAGGTCGGCAATTTCCCGTTCTTAGGCAATGGCAAGGCAATCGCTTTGGGTGAGGCTGAGGGCTTCATCAAGACTGTGTTTGATGCGAAGACTGGCGAATTGCTGGGCGCGCATATGGTGGGCGCTGAAGTGACCGAACTGATCCAAGGCTACACTATTGGAAAAACCGCCGAATTGGTCGAGGCCGATTTCATGCACACCGTATTCCCGCACCCGACGCTGAGCGAGATGATGCATGAGAGCGTGCTGGGCGCGTATGGCAAAATGCTGCATATGTGAGTCAAGGCGGTTGGGACCCATACACCAATACAACCGTCACCCTGAACTTGTTTCACCTTCGGCGACTATCGTTCCAGGGTCTATTGTGCCTTTCTAACGACGGCTTGTGTCGAAATATGGATCCTGAAACTAGTTCAGGGTGACGTTGATGATATAAAATGAAGACGTTTTCGCTGTCCTACACATCCATTTTTTGCCATCCTTTCGGACAACAAAAATGTGTAGGGAAAATAGGTATGTCATATAGTGTGAACTTGCTGAGGAAACTGCGGGTTTTGGCGTTTTCAGGCGTCTTTATTTTGTCGTCGACTGCACAAGCGCAGACGACAGTGATTACCGCAGATAAGATGGTGGACGTGCTGACTGGCAAGACCGTTTATTTTCCCGCTGTTTTCGTCGGCTCGGATGGCCGCATCACCAGCATCGCCGATGCCCGCACGGTAAAATGGGGGAGTGACGTCACACATATAAATATGTCAGGCAAAACCATATTGCCTGGCTTAATCGACATGCACGTCCATCTTGACGGCCCCGCTGACATTGGCGGCTATCGCGGCCTCGAATTCACCGATAGCTTTTGGGGCATGACCGCTGTCGGCGCGGCGCAGGCCATGTTAAAGGCTGGCTTTACCACTGTGCGCAATGTGGGCGCAGGCCACCGAAATGACATTGGGCTGAAACAAGCCATTGAAAATGCTTATGCAACTGGCCCACGCATTGTCCCTGCGGGCTATGCTTTGGGGGCAACCGGCGGTCATTGTGACTCGACGTTCCTCCCGCCAAGTCTTGAGAAAGCTGAAAAGGAAGAGGGGATTGCCGATAGCGAGGATGAATTGCGGTATCAGGTGCGCCGCCAGCGGAAATATGGCGCGGAAGTCATCAAGGTCTGCGCCACAGGTGGCGTGTTTTCGCGTAATACAGAGCCCGGACAGCAGCAGCTTTCCGAACGCGAATTACGCGTAATAGCAGAAGAAGCGCATCAATGGGGCTTACGTGTTGCGGCACATGCCCATGGGGGAGAAGGTATTAAAGCGGCCATCAAGGCTGGAATCGACACCATTGAACATGCAAGCCTTGTCGACGATGAAGGCATAAAGCTTGCCGCCGCGCGCGTTCGTCCTGTCTGGTTCTCGATGGATATCTTCAACACTGACTATACGCAGGCCGAGGGCGCGAAAAATGGGGTGTTAGAAGACAATCTACGCAAAGACCGCGAAGTGGCACAGATCCAGCGTGACAATTTCCGTAAAGCGCACAAGGCTGGCGTGAAGATGGTCTTTGCCTCCGACGCAGGCGTGATGCCACACGGCCTTGTCGGCGGACAGTTCAAGGTCATGGTCGAATATGGGATGACCCCGATCGAGGCCATTCAGGCCGCAACCCGTAACGCCGCCCAAGCGCTTGGCCGTGAGAAGGATGTCGGCGCCATTGCCGTTGGCCGTTTTGCCGATATCATCGCCGTAGACGGCGACCCATTGGCCGATGTGCGGGAATTGGAGTCGGTCGACGCCGTTATAAAGGGCGGTAAAATCGTCCGGTAAAGGCGCGTAAGGCAATCTATCATAGCGCATTGATTGCGTCATGACGGTTGTGTAAACTGTCTCAACAGCGGTCGCAAATCCGTCCGCGAATGAACATCAGGGGTTTTGAAACATGATCACTATCATCGCAACCACAATGCTCAGCATGGCCGCCATGAAGGGCGACCCGATGGACAACGCGCGCAAGGCATTCAACAACTGCATGATTGAAGTCCACAATGTAGCCGTCGCGGAGAAAGCCACCCCAAGCACGTTCGTCAAGAGATCCGATGAGGCATGCCCGACGGAACGCGCAGCCTATAAGGCGATATTGGCGAAGTCCGAGCGATCCTTTGGCTCAAGCCAAGCCGAAGCAGAAAAGTTTGCCGCCGAAGAGATTCAAATGCTGGTCGACTCGATTGTCACAAGCTTTAACGAAAATGTGGAAAATGGCGCAAAGCTTACGCCCGAGAAGTAAATCGCTTCGGCAAAGGAGCTGGCGGACAGGGTGGGATTCGAACCCACGGTGAGCTTCCACCCACGACGGTTTTCAAGACCGTTGCCTTAAACCACTCGGCCACCTGTCCGCTTATGTTGCGTCCCCTAGCCAGTGCGCTTTGCGATGGCAAGCGTAGATGATGCGCGCTTTTGCCAAAGCGTACGATGAAATGATTGCCTCTTGGGACCAAAACAATTCACAGCCTTGATAGGTTGTGGCATTATGTCGCAATCAAACAAGAGGTAGTCCAGTGCGCTTTTACCGTAAAATTGTGATGACGATGGCGATTTGCGCGAGTGCTTCGGTGCTAGGTACGGCATGTATGGCACAGGAGGATGCCGCCGTGGTTTCTGAGGAAACCAATAATGCACAGCAAGCCGGTTTCCGCTCTTATCTGGAAATAGTGCGGCAGCGCGCCCTGCGGGAGGGTGTGACGCAGGCAACGCTCGACCGTGTGCTGCCGTCGCTGTCCTATAATGATCGTGTGGTCCGGCTTGACCGGCAGCAACCCGAAGGGGCATCTAGCGCACCGGTGCCAAACTTTGCCCCATATAAAGCGCGCCATGTCGATGCATCACGCATCAGCCGGGGCCGCGCCAAATATGCAGAACTTCGTCCGTTGCTGAAGCGCATCGAGGATGAGACTGGTGTACCTGAAGAGATCATGATTGCCATTTACGGACATGAAACCAATTACGGGTCCTTCATGGGCAATTTCAACGCGCCCCAAGCCTTAGCCTCTTTAGCATATGAAGGGCGTCGCCGGGCCTTGTTTGAAGGCGAGTTGATCGCGGCGCTCAAGATGATCGACAAAGGTGTGCCGCAATATGCGATCACCGGAAGCTGGGCAGGGGCGTTAGGCAAGCCTCAATTTCTGCCGTCCGTGTATCTGCGGCTGGCCCGTGATGGCGACGGTGACGGCTATGCCGACATTTGGCGCAGCGAAGTCGATGCCATGACATCAATCGCCAATTATTTCGTCAATGCAGGTTGGCGTCGGGGTGAGGATTGGGGTTTTGCGGTCACTGTACCGGCATCCTTTAATCGCGGTGGCATGCGATCGCGTATGACATCACCGCGATGCCCGCGCGTCTTTGCACGGCACAGCCAATGGCGGACAATCGCCGAATGGCGGCAATTGGGTATAGCACCGCAGCGGGGATTTTGGCCGAATGACAATATGATGGCGACGTTGATTGAACCAGATGGTGTCGGCAATACGGCCTATCTTCTTGGCGGGAATTACCGCGTCATATTGGATTATAACTGTTCGAATTTCTATGCGCTGTCGGTTGGATTGTTGGCGGATGAAGTGCGCAATTAGGGTTTCCGGTTGATCTTGCTGACCGCTATACGCAGCCAGTAAAATCGCCTAACGGATGGTGAACGCGCCCAGCCTTGCCGACGGTGATAGGCGATGACGGAAAAGTAAAATCTATGCCCCATTATTCGAATCCAATAATCATCCAGATGCATTGGACGCCACAGTGACCGCGCGCGGCCGGTTTATATCTATTGAGGGCGGGGAAGGCGTAGGCAAGTCGACTCAGATTGCTACGCTTGCCGCTTTTATCGAGCAAAAAGGCTTTGAAGTTGTCTTAACGCGCGAACCAGGTGGGACTGAAGGCGCCGAAACCATCCGGCAGTTGGTGCTGGGTGGAAGCGCAGAAAGATGGATGCCACGCGCAGAAGCCTTGCTGTTCGCCGCAGCACGCAGCGACCATGTAGAACGGCTCATCGAGCCAGCCTTGGCTAGCGGCAAGTGGGTCATTTCCGACCGTTTCGTCGACAGCAGCCGCGCATATCAAGGCGCGGGCTCCGGCCTGTCTGATGCCGATATCATGACGCTCCACCAGATCGGCAGTCGGGGCATGTTGCCTGATCGTACCTTAGTACTGCGATTGGACACCAAAGAGGCCGTAAGCCGCGCTGCGGCGCGCGACCAGAACCAGCCTGACCGTATTCAGGGCCGCGCCGAGATATTCCATTCCGACGTCGATGTTGCCTTTGTGAGCTTTGCCGAGCGCGAACCGCGCGTGCGACTTATCGATGCATCGGGCACAGCAGATGCTGTAACGGCGCGGTTACTGAACGAAATTAGCGACCTGTTGGAGCCTGCATGAACGATTATGTAGGACATGATAAGGCATGGAAGCAGTTCGCGACCGCCTGCGACAGCAATAAGATCCACCATGGCTGGATTTTGGCTGGCCCACGGGGCATTGGCAAGTCTGCCTTTGCATTGCGAGCTGCGGCCATGCTGGTTGACCCGGAAAATGCTTATGCAGGCATGATTGCGCGCGGGTCACATCCCGATATCCTTTCCGTGAAGCGGCTACCTAAGGAACCGCTGAAGGAGGATGAGGACATTGATGATGTTACCGAATTCAAGCGCAGCATCACAGTTGATCAAATACGTGGACTACAGCAGTCGCTGACTACGCGCCCTGGGTTAAGCAACAGACGCGCGATCATTATTGATGCTGCGGACGACCTAGAGCGGGGCGGCGCCAACGCACTGCTAAAGTCGCTGGAAGAACCGCCCGTTGGCACATATTTTTTCCTCATCAGCCATGCCAGTGACCGGTTGTTGCCGACCATTCGCTCGCGGTGCCAAATCCTTCGGTTTGAGGCATTGAGCGACGCCGACATGGCCAGCGTGCTACAACGCGCGGCACCAGAGGTCGGCGCGGACGAACTTCAGGCGCTTATCCGCTTAGGCAATGGCACTCCGGGGCAAGCGCTTGATTTTCTTGGTCTAGACCTTCAAGAAATTGAGGACGCTATGTTGTCTATCCTACGTACGGGCGACCGCGACAATGCCTTGCGCAATGGCTTGGCAGACAAATTAGCGTTAAAGGCTGCGCAACCGCGTTATGAGGCTTTCTTGCGCCGTGCGCCGTCCCTGATCGCGGAATACACGCGTAAACTCGATGCCGCGCAAGTAAGCAACGGTGTCACCGCTTGGGAGGACGCAAGCGGGCTTGCCGCGCGGGCCATTGCCTTAAGTTTAGATAAACAAAGCGTCGTCTTCCAAATGGGAAGCTTGCTGGCATCAATTCAAGCGCATACAGCGCGCCCATAGGCAACATTAAGAGTATCCATGTCCGAACCATTCTACATCACCACCGCAATCGCTTATCCCAATGGCAAGCCGCATATTGGCCATGCCTATGAGGCAATAGCCACCGATGCCATTGCACGTTTTCAGCGGCTGAATGGCCGCGACGTCTGCTTCGTCACCGGTACAGATGAGCATGGCCTAAAAATGGACCAAACGGCACGCGGCCTGGGTAAAGAAACGCGCGCGCTTGCGGATGAAATGTCATCTTATTTCAAGCAAATGTGTGCAACGCTTAATATATCTGCGGACCATTTTTGTCGAACAACAGCCGATAATCATCACAAAGCGAGCCAGGCGATTTGGAAACGGCTTGAAGCCAGCGGCGATCTCTATCTGGACCGTTATGAGGGTTGGTACTCTGTCCGCGACGAAGCCTATTATGACGAGGCTGAGCTGATCGACGGGGAAGGGGGACAAAAGCTGTCGCCCCAAGGCACACCTGTTGAATGGACAGTTGAAGAAAGCTGGTTTTTCCGGCTCTCCAAATATGAAAAGCCCTTGTTGGAATATTACGCCGCCAATCCAGAATTTATCCGCCCTGACAGCCGTAAAAATGAAACGGTTAAATTTGTTGAAGGCGGATTGAAGGACTTGTCCGTTTCGCGCACCAGCTTTGACTGGGGGGTAAAGGTTCCGGGCAGCGAGAACCATGTCATGTATGTCTGGCTCGATGCACTGACCACCTATATTTCCGCCATTGGCTTTCCAGATGACACCGAAGAATGGCGCAAATACTGGCCGGCAAGCGTCCACATCATCGGCAAGGACATTGTCCGGTTCCACACCGTATATTGGCCCGCATTCCTGATGTCGGCAGGCTTACCCTTACCAAAAATGGTGTTCGGCCATGGCTTTTTGCTGTCGCGCGGGGAGAAAATGTCGAAATCCTTGGGCAATGTCGTTGACCCTATGGAACTGGCTGAATTGTTTGGCGTCGATGCCTTGCGCTATTTCCTGCTGCGCGAAGTCAGCTTTGGCCAAGACGGCAGCTACAGTCCAGAAGCTATTGTAACGCGTGTAAATGCCGATTTGGCGAACAGCTTCGGCAATTTGGCGCAGCGGACATTGTCTCTAATCTTCAAAAACTGCGAGGGCTATCTTCCGGCTATTCACGCGCATCATGCCGATGACAAAGCCTTGCTGGAATTGGTCGGCAACGCTGTTTCGATACAAATTCCAGCACATTTTGATGACCTGGCCATGTCGCAGGCTTTGGAAGCTTGGATGCAGGCTGTGTTTGCATGTAATGCGTATGTCGACGTGCAGGCACCATGGGCGCTCAAGAAAACCAATCCCGAGCGGATGGAGACCGTATTGGCGACGTTATTCATCTGCATCGCGCAATTGGCCATAGCCGTGCAGCCAATCATTCCCGGGTCAGCCACTAAGCTACTCGATCAAATGGGTGTGCCAGAGGGTGTACGTAATTTTGCAAATGCAGGGTCGCATTGGTATTCGCCACTTGCCGAAGGTGGTTTCCAGATTGCCCAGCCCCAAGGGCTATTCCCGCGGCTAGAATTGCCCGTGGAGGAGGGGGCTGCCGCCTGATGTTCGTCGATTCCCACTGCCACCTGAATTACAAAGGCTTAGTTGAACAACAGGCCGAAATACTTGCGCGTGCGCGGGACAACGGGGTGTCGGCGATGCTCAACATTTCTACACGCGAGCGTGAGTGGGATGATGTTATTGGCCTTGCTGAACAAGAGACCGATGTGTGGGCGTCCGTCGGCATTCACCCACATGAGGCCGATCAGCATGTCGGCATGGACTGCGCAAAACTTGTTGCAAAATCCGCCCATCCGCGCGTCGTTGCCATTGGCGAGACGGGTCTCGATTATTACTACGACAAAAGCGACCGTGCGCAACAAATCACAGGCTTTCGCCAACATATTAAGGCGTCACGGCAAACGGGCCTGCCAATCATCATCCACACCCGCGATGCAGAAGCCGATACAGCGGCGATACTGACCGAAGAAATGCGGGAAGGGGCGTTCACTGGCGTTATTCATTGCTTTACCGCCAGCGCCGATTTTGCCCGAATTGCTCTAAATTTAGGCCTGTATATCTCGCTGTCCGGCATTGTGACTTTTAAGAATGCCAAAGACCTTCAAGATGTTGCGAAATGGTTGCCTGCGGATCGATTGCTGGTGGAAACTGACGCGCCGTTCCTCGCCCCCATTCCACATCGAGGCAGAACTGGCGAACCAGCTTTTGTAGCCGATACCGCGCGTTTTGTAGCGCAGTTACGTGACGTTCCGCCGGAAACGCTGGCGCAGCACACTTCAGATAATTTCTACGATCTGTTTACAAAGGCAAGTCGATGAACATCATGGAAGACGGCCCATCGCTCATTTGGGGCGTTATTTGCATATTGTTGCTTGTCAGCTCGCTGGCGGCGCGGCGCTTATCCTTAGGCGAAGTTGCAAAGGCTGCACTCGCTTGGATCGCTATTTTTGCGGCCTTATTTGCCATTTTCAGCTTTCGTTTTGAATTTATAGGCATCTGGGAACGCGTGAAAGCTGATATATCGGGGACTGCAGGACAAAGCATCAGCAGCGAAGCCATAGAGTTACGCCGGCAAGATGATGGCCATTATTGGCTATTGGTCGACATAAATGGAAAAGCCGTTCGCTTCATGGTCGACAGCGGCGCGACTATGACCGCGATTAATGCCACAACAGCGAAAGAAGTGGGCGTTGAATCCGACGGCTATCCAATCATCCTCAGCACAGCAAACGGACGGGTCGCCGCCAAGCGTGGAAATGTTCGGTCCTTGGTCGTGGGGCCACACAGAATTGAAAACCACGCGGTGATCGTGTCGGAGAGTTTTGGCGACGTCAATCTATTGGGCATGAACTTTCTTAACAGCATGCAAAGTTGGCGCGTGGAAGCGAATGTCATGATACTTCAACCATGAGTAATCCGGTTGCATTTCGTCAACACGCGCAGCTGATATGACACATTATTTAACATAATATATATTATCGAACTTATTGATATGGCAAACGGATGACTGCAGATATTACCCCTCTTACCGATATCATGGCCCGCTTGCGTGATCGTGACACGGGCTGTCCTTGGGATATTGAGCAAAACTTTGCATCTATTGCACCTTACACGATTGAAGAAGCGTATGAGGTAGCAGACGCAATAGAGCGAAATGATCTGGACGCGCTAAAAGACGAGCTGGGCGATCTTCTTCTACAAGTCGTATTTCACAGCCAGATGGCAAGCGAACAAAGCGCCTTCAATTTACAAGACGTTGTTAATGGTATTTGCGATAAAATGGTGCGCCGCCATCCGCACGTGTTTGGCGATGCCTCAGCCGAAAGCCATGAAGTCCCAGACAATTGGGAAACCATAAAGGCCGCGGAACGCAGTGGCGATGAAGACAACAGCGCGTTGGCAGGTGTGGCCCTCGCCCTTCCCGCTTTATTGCGTGCCCAAAAAATTCAAAAACGCGCCGCACGCACCGGTTTCGATTGGCCAGATCAATCAGGCGCCCGAGATAAAATAATTGAAGAATTAGATGAAGTTAATGAAGCAGCTTCCGCTGAACATGTGGCGGAAGAAATAGGCGATTTACTCTTCGCGGTCGTCAACTTCGCGCGCTTTCATAAGGTAGACGCAGAAAGCGCATTGAAGCAGGCGAGCGCGAAATTCGAACGACGGTTTCGCGACATGGAACTGTCTGCCGGCGACGCTTTTGAGGCGTTATCCTTAGATGAAAAGGAAGAACTTTGGCAGCAAGCTAAAGCGAAAGAACAACATTAAAACGAAGATTTAAGCGCCGACCTGTTCAAACTTCTTTTCAAACTGCCCCCATAATTGCCGGCTCAATGATACATCGACCGAGACAATGTCGCCGTCAACATACTGGCTGCTCACTACGCCGCGACCATGCAACCACGCTAAAGCCGCGCCATTATCCGCGCGCAATATGACAGTGCGCAGATCATTTCCTTTGGCAATAAGCGCAGTGAGATGACCCTTAAACACATCTATGCCCTCACCTGTCTCCGCCGATATCATTAAGATATCATCGTCGCGCGCAGCGATGCCAGCTAGCTCCGCCCGCCGTTCATCATCCAAAAGATCCAACTTGTTCCAGATTTCCACCATCCGCGGCTGATTTACACCTTGCGCATCGTCCAGAACGCCCAGATCTCGCAAAATCTGCAAAACATCCTCACGCTGTGCATCGCTCTCGGGATGTGAAATGTCGCGTACATGGACGATAATGTCAGCCGATATCACTTCTTCCAATGTTGCGCGAAACGCCGCGATCAATTGTGTGGGCAGGTCAGAAACAAAGCCAACTGTGTCGGATAGAATCGCTTTTTCCACCCCCGGAAGCGTAATTTGGCGCATCGTTGGGTCTAATGTCGCGAACAACATATCTTCGGCAAGAACGGTCGCGCGCGTCAACCGATTGAACAGCGTCGATTTACCCGCGTTCGTATAGCCCACCAAAGCGATCACGGGCCAAGGCGCACGTTTACGCCGGGCGCGATGCAACGAACGGGTCCTTTTGACCTCTTCCAGTTCCCGCCGCAGCCGCGCCATACGGTCGCGGATCATGCGACGGTCAGCCTCAATCTGCGTTTCACCGGGACCACCGAGAAAGCCGAAACCACCGCGCTGCCGCTCCAAGTGAGTCCAGCTACGGACCAAGCGCCCCGCTTGATAGTCAAGATGCGCTAACTCGACCTGCAATCGCCCTTCTGCAGTGGCGGCGCGCTCCCCAAAAATTTCAAGGATCAAACCGGTCCTATCGATCGTCTTCAATCCAGTCCGTTCTTCAAGATTGCGCTGCTGAATTGCGGTCAGCGAAGCATCCACAATCAGAAGATCGGCCTCAAGGCCCCGACCCATCTCGGCTATTTCTTCCACCTGGCCTCCGCCGAGCAGCGTCACCGCGCGCGGTGAACGCACGCGATAATGCTTTTTGCGGACAACATTCAGGCCAATGGCAAGTGCAAGCCCCTCGGCTTCTGCAAGGCGCGCCTCCGGTCCCACAGAGGCCCGTCCAGGCAACTCAGGATAAATGACCAAAGCGCGCGCGCCCCGCGCGAACTCGTCGGTTTCGCTGCGTTCAAACCCGCTCAAATATCGCTCTCGTCAACGCCCTGATTATAATCCGCAAGGTTCACGGGATTCGCTGGCTGGATAGTGGAAATGGCATGCTTATACACAAGCTGTGTCGTGGCATCGCGTTCCAACATGACCGAAAAAAGATCATACGCAACAATAGCGCCCTGAAGCATCACGCCATTGACAAGAAACGTCGTAACAGATTCATTCTTGTCACACATAGCGTGCAGAAAAACATCCTGCAGCATGCCGGGACGGTGCGTGGTGCGCGACATCATATCATCAAATAACGAACGGTCAGGCGATGTCGACGGCATGATTGTCGATATAGAATGTTTATAGACAAGCTGCGACATGCCATCACGGCGTAACAGCACCGAGAAGTTGTCAAACCACGTTACAACACCTTGAAGTTTTACGCCCTTAACCAAAAACATGGTCACAGGGGTCTTCGATTTTCTGAGGGAGTTCAGAAACAGGTCTTGAAGCCCGTTATTTTTTTCAGTCATTGTGATTATCCGTTTATATTTATCGTTACGCCAAGTTTCACTGCGCGCCGAGCATTCAGCTTAATAACTAGACATTGTTACGGTTACACGAATGCAGCCAAATTCGCAATTGTGCTCAGGACTCTGCGTCGTCGGTAAAATCCAGTGCGTTTTTGCGGACAGAAATACCCAATAGCTTTAGCTTCCGATGCAGCGCAGAGCGCTCCATGCCAACAAAAGCGGCCGTTTTTGAAATGTTGCCGGAAAAACGTTTGATCTGCACCCGCAAATATTCGCGTTCAAATGCCTCGCGCGCCTCACGCAATGGCGCCCCCATCAGGGCCGTCACATTATGCTCTGCGCCTTCATAGCTGTTAATGACCTCTGACGGCAACATATCCGCCTCAATGGTCGCAACGCCCTCTGCTGGAGCCAATATGATGGTGCGTTCAATGATGTTGCGCAATTGTCGGACATTGCCTGGCCATTCGCAGGCCTGAAGCGCTGCCATCGCGTCCCCTGAGAAGTTTGGCGGGGAAATGCGGTGCTCAGATGCAAAGCGCGCGGCATAATGGTTAACGAGGTCGGGAATATCTTCGCGCCGCCCCGACAAGGGTGGAATTTCGACCGGAACTACATTTAACCTGTAAAACAAATCTTCGCGAAACCGGCCTTCGGCGATTTCAATTGCCAAATCGCGCGCTGTTGCCGACACAAAGCGAACGTCAACGCGTATTTGCCGATCGCCGCCCACACGAACAAAGCTTTGGTCCGTTAACACGCGCAGGATTTTGCCTTGGGTGGTACGCGGCATGTCCGCAACTTCATCGAGAAACAATGTCCCGCCATGCGCTTTCTCCAACATGCCCGCCTGCATCAGATGGCCATCCTGTTCGATGCCAAACAAGACTTCGTCAAATCGCTCAGGAGATAGTTGTGCGGCGCTAACGGACACAAAGGGGGCCCCTGCCCGTGGGCTCCAGCTATGGAGCAAACGCGCTGCGACTTCTTTGCCAACCCCTGCCGGCCCAGTGATCAGCATTCGGCTTCCGGTTCCTGCGACTTTCTTAAGCGTTGCGCGCACTGTGTTAATCGACACCGATGAACCCGTCAGTTCCTCCGAATGTCCTACCCGCGCCTTAAGATCTGCATTTTCTGCGCGCAGCCGTTCCGTTTCGGTTGCCTTAGACACAAGGTGCAACAATTTACTGGCTTCAAAGGGCTTTTCTATAAAGTCAGCCGCGCCTTGTCCGATCGCGGCAACAGCCGTGTCGATATTGCCATGTCCGGAGAACACAATGACTGGGATCTGCGGGTCGCGCATTTTGATCGCGCGCAACAATTCAATCCCGTCCATCGATGACCCACGTAACCAGACGTCGAGCAATATCAACGATGGCAAGCGTTCATCCAGCGCAGCTAAGGCCTCTTCTGCCGACGCTGCCGTCCTTGTGCCATAGCCTTCATCATTGAGCACTCCGGAAACCAAGTCCCGAATGTCTTGTTCATCGTCTACAATCAGTATGTCGAGTGCCATAATTAGCCTTTAGCCTCATCTGAATTGGAAAGCGGTGGGGAAGAATGTGTTTTCGCGACCTTGGATGCCACGAATTGCGGATTAAATTTCAACGTGACTATCGCACCGACGGGATCATTGTCTGACAATGATATCTCCCCGAAATGTTCTTCAATAATCTTCTTCACGATCGCCAGTCCAAGGCCTGACCCAGTGGCGCGGTTAGTGATATAGGGTTCCATAATCCGTTGGCGGTCTGACGGCAGGCCAATGCCGTTATCTGCAATGCGGATCACCAACGCCTCCTGATTCATTAACAAATCAACTGATATAACACCATTAATTGGTTCTGATTTTCGTTTTTCTTCAATGGATTCAGCCGCATTTTTTAGGATATTTGTAATCGCCTGTCCAAGCTGTCGCCTGTCAGAAATCAGAGTGGGGACCGCGCCGTTCTGATTATAATTAAATGTGATTTCGGGGTGCGCGACCTCAAACATAAATACAGCATGACCGACGATATCGTGCACATTCTCGGAACGGAACAATGGCTTGGGCATGCGTGCAAAGGATGAGAATTCATCGACAATGTTGCGCAAATCCCCAACCTGTCGGACAATAGTGCTGGTCAATTGTTCGAATATCGCCTGATCCTGGGGGATAGTCTTGCCAAACCTGCGTTGCAGGCGTTCTGCTGCCAGTTGGATCGGGGTCAGCGGATTCTTGATTTCATGCGCAATACGGCGCGCAACGTCCGACCATGCCGCCCTGCGCTGATCTGCCAGTTGCTGACTAATATCTTCAAAGGTTACCACACTACCCTGCTCACGTGGGGAGACAGTGACAGCTACCGTAAGCGGCTCAGGTCCGTCGCCCAATTGCACCACGCCGCGCGGGCTTTCATTGGCTAATGCTGCCAGTGCGGGCGCGACGTTTGCAAAGCTCTGCCCAACGATTGTCTCATATGTATTCTTCAGCAGCTTTTCCGCGGTAGAGTTAGCAAGTTGCACAACGCCATTACCGTCAACAGACACAACGCCGGCAGATACAGATTCCAAAACGGCCTCGATAAACAGACGTCGTTCACCAAGTTGATGATTGGTTGCTAATAACACGCTTGTCTGTTGCTGCAGGCGCTCTGTCATACGGTTGAATGATTGCGAGAGAAACGCAACTTCATCGTTGCGATATTGGTCAATGGAAACACGCGCAGATAAATCTCCGTCCGCAATCAATTGTGCCGCGTTCACGAGATTATTGACCGGGCGCACAAGGCGGTCGGCGACCCGCAAGGCGACCCACAATGTGATCCCGATAATCATCAAAGATACAAAATAGAGCGCGAGATTGAATTGGATTTGCAGCGCGCGTGATCGACTGACCATATTGTCATAGTCTTGCAACACCGATTGCGCTTTCTCGCCAAGCGCAAAGGATGGAACAGATAAGGCACGGCTAGTATATAAATAGCTTCGCGGTGTATCGAACAATATCGTCACAGCTTCAATTCTGTCAGCACGGTTGGCAATAACCATCCCCTCGCCTGCATTCAGCTTCTTCAAAATATCGGGAGAGATCCAATCCTGCTTCCGGTCATCATTTTCAGTCGCGACGGCTTCTGTCCTTTGAATTCCGTCGGCACCTACCGATACAATAGCGGACTCGCTCAACCGCCTGCGGAACACCTGTTCGAGATAATAGCTCAAAAAAGCAGGATCATCGGCGTTGGTTTGGCTTAATGCATTTCGGAAGTCACCGGCCATAGTAACGGTTTCGTCGCCGACATCCCTGGCGTTTACCTCATAATAGCCTTTTGCCAATTCCCCTGCATTTTCCAGCATCCCGCGTGCAGAACCTGAAAACCAAAATTGGACGCCGCTTTGAAACAGCAATGATGCGAAGATAACAAGAAGAACCGTAGGCACGGCAGTGATAGCCGAAAAAATCGCGACCAATCGGACATGCAAAAGTTGCTTACTGCCAATGCTGCTACTCTCTGCGCGCTTGAGTGCGACGCGGCGGCCAAATAAGACAAGAAGTAAGGTAGCTGGCAGCAGGTTGCTGACGAGCATCGTTGCCGATGCCGCAGGCGCCAGAGGCTCAGATTGTGGCCCCTGCCCGACTAACAATATAGCAGTGATAACGCCCATAACGATCAACATCGCGGCGCTGGCAATTTCCAAAAACTTTATCGACTGGCTTTTGCCGAGGAGATCGGTGCCCCGTTCAAAAAGACGACGGACAGCGGAAGGTGGAGCACGCTCTTCTTCAGGGTCCATTGTTGCCATAAAGACACTGTGGCATTCCTTGCGTTGCCTGAAAAGCACAAAATAGTGGCATTCATGCAACGTATCGCGTTAAATCCTCGATTTAACGGCCACCGGAGGGGCCAATACCATAATCCGTCAATTTTTTGCGCAAGGTATTGCGGTTTATGCCCAGTAATGCCGCCGCCTTTAACTGGTTACCCTTCACTTGTTTCATGACGTGCTGAAGCAACGGGATTTCAAACTGCGCAAGTGCGCGAGGATATAATTTTTCGCGTATTGAACCGCGCTGACGCTGATCCCTCAGGAACTGGGCCACCGCGGCTTCAAAACTTGCCCCTTGAATGGGCGGTTCTGTATCCTGCGCCGGTTCAACAAATTGCATGATCGTGGCGTCCGTGATGGTATCTTCGCGACACAATAAAGCTAGGCGGTAGATAAGGTTTTTCAGCTCACGAATATTGCCGCGCCACGGCATTGCCATCAAATGACCGATGGCATTGTCATCAATTTTCCGCATTGGCAGGCCATCTTTCGCTGCCATGATCAAGAAATGTTGCGCAAGCAGCCCAATGTCCTCCGTCCGGTCGCGCAATGGCGGCATTTCGATAGGAACGACGTTCAGTCGATAGAATAAATCTTCGCGAAATCCGCCTTTTTCGATCAATGCTGGCAAATTCTGGTTGGTCGCGGCAACGATGCGTACATCCAAGCGAATACTCGCTTTGCCTCCGATACGGCTAATCACGCCGCTTTGTAAGGCGCGCAATAGTCGTGTCTGTGCGTGCATGGGCATGTCGCCAATTTCGTCGAGGAACAAAGTGCCGCCCTGGGCTTGTTCAAACCGACCAATCGACTGGCCCACGGCTCCTGTAAATGCGCCTTTTTCATGACCAAACAGCTCGGCTTCGATGAGCTCGCTTGGTATAGCAGCCATGTTGACCGCTACGAATGGCCCGGTCTTGCGATGGCCAAGATTGTGGATGGCTTCGGCCACCAATTCTTTGCCCGTTCCGCTTTCGCCCGAGATCAGAACCGATAAATCATTACGCAAAAGCCTTGCGACCATGCGGTAAACATCCTGCATCGCGGCGCTTCGCCCGATCATCGGAAGATTGGCCTCGGTGAGCGACTCAAAAGGATCTTGTGCTGCGGAATGCCGCCTTTCGATACCTTGCTTCACGGCCAAGACAAGGTCGTTCAGATCAAACGGCTTAGGAAAATACTCAAACGCATCAATCTCGCTAGCGCGCACCGCCGTTTCCAGGGTGTTTTGCGCGGACATGATGATGACCGGCATGTCAGGTGATCGTTCCATCGCCTCTTTCAAGGTGGCGAGACCATCACTGTCCTTCAACAACACGTCCGTCAGCATCAAATCAAAATGCCCATTGGCCAATAGCGTGTCGCGCGCTGCCACGGAATCACATAAAAATGTTTCAATATTCTCAGCCTGAAGCGCGGCGCTCACCACAAGACCAATGGATGCGTCGTCCTCAACAATGAGTATCCGTGGCGGTGTCATACGTTCGTTTTCCCTAATGCAACCGGCAGCAACAGCCGGAACGTCGTTTGCCCCTGCACTGCATCGCGTTCGAACAATACGCGGCTGTTCATCTGTTGCACGAGCTTGCGTACAATGGCGAGGCCAAGCCCCTGCCCATCGCGTTTGGTGGTCACAAAAGGCGAAAACAGTTCGTCTGCAATATGTTCGGGCACGCCTGGGCCATTGTCGGAAATGGAGATCTCAACGGGTAACTTAATAGACCGCCTGTCAACGTCAGCGTCTCTCAACGCCCCGCTCATCACATAACGGGTCGAAATACCTATAACACCATCTAGCCGCCCTTGCAGCGCATCTGTCGCGTTCTGCAATAGATTGATGAGAATTTGGACCATTCCGTCGGCATCAATCATAACATCCGGCAAGGAGGGGTCATAGTTGATCGAAATTTCCGGCATACCCCGGTTAGCGGCACGCAGCGAGCGGATGGCACGTTCGATGAGCAAGTGAATGTTGGCAGGTGCAAGTTCCGCCGGTTCAGAACGCCCTAGCTTTTGCATTTGATCCAACAACCGCGCAATGCGGTCGACCTCATTGACAATCAGTTCGGTTAAAGCGCGGTTTTTATCATCGACGATCCGGGCCAACAACTGGGCAGCGCCTTTAATACCCGCCAATGGATTTTTGATTTCATGCCCTAATATGGCAGGTGCGCCCATCGCTTGCTGCTGCCCGCTGTCGCGCTGATCACCGACATGCTCACGGCCGCCATTGCGAGGCGATATGACAGCGACCCGCCAATCAGGTTCCTTGGAAAGCGATGAAAGATTTACATCAACCGTAATGATGCCATGGGGCGTTTTAAGCTCCATGTCTTGCGCCGAAACGTCGCTGTCGGCGGACAATAATGCAGCATTCATCCGCTCGCTTTCAAACACGAGCGCTTCGTCAATACGCTGCCCCTCTAACCAACGTCGGCTTCGTCCAAAAAAGGACTCGCTGGCGTCATTGGCGTAAGCGATGATATGTTCAGGCGATATCAACAGCACCGGAACCGACAGACTCGCTAGCATCTGTCCATAATCGGGGCGATGCATGGCAGGCGACATCAATCAGGCGGCCGATTTAATCAGAAAAGGCTCATAAAAGCGCGTCAATTCGTCCATCACCACGGCTGGATCATCGATACGGTTCATAAAATTTCTGAACTCTGCTGAACCGTTCAGCCCCTTGGTATACCAGCCAATATGTTTGCGCGCGATACGCACCCCGACTTCGCTGCCATAATGGTCAAGCATGGCGCGATAATGTTTCATGATAAGGTTAAATTGGGTATCGATGTTCGGGTCGTCAATGCTCTGTCCCGTGCGGAACCAGTGCATCATCTGGCCAAGCAACCATGGTTTACCATATGCGCCGCGGCCAACCATTACGCCGTCTGCACCGCTTTGCGCCAAAGCAGTCTGGGCATCTTCAATTGTGCAAATGTCGCCATTTACAATCACTGGCAAGGACACAGCATCTTTCACCTTGCGCACAAATGCCCAGTCAGCAGAGCCCTTATACATCTGGTTCCGTGTGCGGCCATGCACAGTGATCATCTTTGCACCTAAATCTTCGGCAATGCGCGCAAGCTCCGGTGCATTCAGGCTTCCATGGTCCCAACCCATGCGCATTTTGACAGTCACAGGCACCGAAACTGCCTTCACAGTTGCTTCAATCAAACTCGCCGCCAAAGGCAAATCGCGCATCAGCGCGGAGCCAGCGTCGCCGTTGACAACTTTTTTAACCGGACACCCCATGTTAATATCGATGATCGCCGCACCGCGCTCTTCATTCAGCTTGGCCGCTTCACCCATTTCATTAGGTGTACATCCGGCAAGCTGCATCGACACCGGTTCCTCAATTGCGTCCCATTCGCATTTTTGGATGCTTTGCCGCGTCTCACGGATCATCGCTTGGCTCGCGATCATCTCGGTCACGTTAAGACCGGAGCCAAATTCACGTACAATTTTGCGGAACGGCATATCGGTCACGCCCGTCATAGGCGCCAAGATGACGGGACAATCGATTTTGATATCACCGATATAGATGGGTTTAAGTTGCATCTTCAAACACTGCCTAAAATTTAGGCAGTCCGTTACCCGCTTTCAGCTTGGCGGGCAAGTCCGGTGTCGCTAGAGCGCGGAAATGGCATATCGTCCAACCACCGTTGCGCTTATCGTTGCCGCTGGCTCAGGTAGCCGTGCGGGCGGCGCACAGCCAAAGCAGTTTCGCCTTGTGCGGGGCAAACCCATGCTATGGCACAGCTATGCGGCATTGGCGGCGCACCCAGACATTGACCAAGTCTATGTTGCCATTGGCGCTGGGCAAGAAACCGAGGCTGCGGCGGTACTGGCAGGTCTTAACGATCCGATTATTGTCCAAGGCGGCGCAACGCGGCGGGAAAGTGTGCATTTGGGGTTAAAGGCGATTGCGGCACATAAAGCAGTCGATCAGGTGTTGATCCATGACGCTGCACGGCCTTTCCTCTCATCCAAGGTCATTGACGACTTATTAGACGCGCTGTTGCACGCACCCGGGGCAGTCCCAGCATTGCCTGTTGTCGATAGCCTTTCGCGCGGCACGGATATCTTGTCTGAGACCGTCGAACGCGACAATTTATGGCGCATTCAAACACCGCAGGCTTTCGCCTTTCAGAACATTTATGCTGCCCACCAAACTTGGACGGGGGCGGAACCAACCGACGACGCGCGGATGCTCATGGCTCAGGGAAGCGATGTGCGCATCGTACCCGGCGCAGAAGCGCTCAATAAATTTACCTTCTCAAGTGATTTTGCTGGAAACAATATGCCCTCATTCCGAAGCGGAAATGGTTTTGACGTCCACCGTCTCGTGACAGGCGCCGAATTATGGCTATGCGGCGTGCAGATACCCCATGACAAAGGCCTTGAGGGCCATAGCGACGCGGATGTTGCCATGCATGCGTTGACCGACGCCATATTGGGGGCCATTGCCAAGGGTGACATTGGCGATCACTTCCCGCCTAGCGATCCGCAATGGCGCGGTGCATCTTCCGATCGATTCCTAGCGCACGCCACGGAGCTGGCACGCGCAGACGGATTTGAACTGTCAAATGCCGACGTTACCATTATCTGCGAACAGCCAAAGATAGGGCCTTTCAGGGCGAAAATGCGCGAACGGCTAGCAGAAATAATGTCTGTTGATGTCGATAGGATATCGGTAAAGGCAACAACAACCGAAATGCTTGGTTTTACTGGCCGCGGCGAAGGCATCGCTGCGCAAGCCACCGCAACTTTTGAGAAAATCTGAATATGGAAACCGTATTACCCGCCGAGATTGCCAAGCTGGCCGCGCGCGTCGTTGCCGAGAATAAGGCGGCGGGCCGCATGATTGCAATCGCGGAAAGCTGCACTGGCGGCCTTGTCTCAGCCGCGATCACCGAGGTTCCGGGTAGCAGCGCCGTCTTGGGTTATGGCTTTGTTACCTATAGCAACGACGCGAAGATCAAGCTTCTGGGCGTAAATGAAGACATCATCGACGCCTTTGGCGCGGTGTCCGTCGGCGTTGCTTGGGCGATGGCGCAAGGCGCGCTGAAAAAAAGCGGCGCAGACATCGCCGTTGCGATTAGCGGTGTGGCTGGCCCCGATGGCGGCAGCCCCAGCAAACCCGTTGGCACCGTGGTTTTTGCAGTAGCCGTCAAGGGACAAAATCCGGAAGAAGTTATGGGTGACCAAAAGGCCTTTGGCGCAGACAAAAGTCGCGCTGATATTCGCGCCTTTGCAACGCTTCATGCGTTGGAGTTATTGCTTCCGCCCGCGCCATAAAGCGCATCCGCACGTTCAACAAATGCCGTAGTCATCTTGCGGAGTGCGGAATCAAAAAACTGACCGGCCAGCGCCTCAAAAACGCGGTTACGGAAAGAGAAATCGACAGTAAATTCGACAATTGAGCCGCCGCCTTCGACATCCTCGAACGTCCAGGCGTTGTGCAGGTGCTTCATGGGCCCATCGAGATAATCAACGATGATCGATGACTTAGGGGTCTTCACCACGCGGCTGCTGAACGTTTCCCTTAGCGATTTGAACCCGACAATCATATCCGCGAGCATTTCGCTTTCTTCGTCCTTGCGGATGCGAATCGCGCTGACCCAAGGCAGAAATTCCGGATAGCGACGGACATCCGCTACCAGATCATACATTTGCGCGGCATTATGTGGCAGGCTGCGGCGTTCGTGATGATGCGGCATCTGTGCGTTGAAACCTTAGCGCGCTTTGGCAAGTTGCGCCGCACGAGCGTCGCGCATCTTGGCAAAATCATCACCCGCATGATAGCTGGACCGCGTTAGCGGGCTAGCCGCGACAAGCAAAAAGCCCTTAGCCCGCGCAATCGCGGCATACGCGTCAAATGCGCTTGGCGTCACGAAATCCATGACTTTTGCATGCTTGGGGGTTGGTTGTAGATATTGACCCATAGTCAGGAAATCGATGTCCGCGCTACGCATGTCGTCCATCACCTGATGCACCTCCATCCGTTCTTCACCTAGTCCAAGCATCACGCCAGACTTGGTAAATATCGATGGATCATGTCGCTTCACCGTTTCCAACAAACGTAGCGAAGCATAATAACGCGCGCCGGGTCGAATGGTTGGGTACAGACGCGGAACAGTCTCCAGATTGTGATTATACACATCAGGACGCGCCGTAACTATCGCTTCAATCGCCGCCTGCGCCTTGTTACGAAAATCGGGCGTTAGGATTTCGATTGTGGTGTTGGGCGTAGTGCGCCGCAATGCCTCAATCACTTTCACAAACTGACTTGCGCCACCATCTGGCAGATCGTCCCGGTCAACCGATGTAATAACAATATGCTCAAGGCCCATTTTTGCCGCAGCAATTGCCACATGTTCCGGCTCAAGCGGGTCAACCGCCCGCGGCATGCCCGTTTTCACGTTACAAAATGCGCAGGCCCTTGTGCAAACATCACCAAGGATCATCACAGTGGCGTGTTTTTTAGTCCAGCATTCGCCAATATTGGGACACGCAGCTTCTTCGCACACCGTGTTTAAATTAAGGTCGCGCATCAAACGGCGCGTTTCATTAAACTCGACGCCCGTCGGCGCTTTAACCCTAATCCAGTCAGGTTTGCGTTCCCTAACTGGACGTTCGGTCATATTTATTGGAGCGTTCATTATGCCCGAATAGACGTGGCGCGCCATCTTGCCAACTGCAACTTGCCTGCTATGGGTTGCAAAATCCGCAAAGGGGCAAAGATGATCGTTGATACCCTCACTTCGCCGGTGATCCTGTTTTTTGTACTTGGTTTTGTGGCCGCTACGCTCAAATCCGACCTGACTATTCCCGAGGCGTTCGCCAAAGCGATGTCCATCTATTTGATGGCAGCCATCGGATTAAAGGGCGGGGTTGAGGTATCTAGGAGCGGTATCACTGCCGAGATCATGGTTGCCGCCGCTGCTGGCCTGGCTTTGAGCTTCCTTTTACCTCTTATCGCTTTTGCGTTGTTACGCGGCATCGGCAAATTGTCGAAAGTCGATGCAGGTGCAGTTTCCGCACATTATGGTTCGGTCAGCGTCGTCACCTTTGTAACCGCTATAGAATTGTTTACGGGCGAAGGCTTAAGCCCAGCGGGATATATGGTCGCCGTTCTGGCATTAATGGAAACACCTGCCATTATTACAGGCCTAATGCTCGCCCGCCGGGGTGAAGCGACGTCTGGTGAAAGCAACGGAACGCCATGGCACGAGGTTCTTACCAATGCCTCGGTGATCCTGCTGGTTGGCAGCTTCATCATTGGTGCAATTGCCGGAAGCGATGGGTTTGCAGCGGTAAAGCCACTATTTGATACTGGCTTCCGTGGTGTGCTGTGCCTGTTCCTGCTGGATATGGGTTTGATTGCGGCACGGCGTCTGATGCAATCGCGCAAGATGACGTTGCGCTTGGTATGCCTTGCTATCTTGCTACCTCTGGTCAACGGCACCATTGGTACCGTGGTTGGCACTGTTATCGGTCTCGATATTGCTTCAGCAGCAGCTTTGGGCATATTGGCGGCGAGTGCATCCTACATCGCAGTGCCCGCGGCGATGCGACTTGCCTTGCCCCAAGCTGATCCGGGGATATATCTCAGCATGTCACTCGGCGTAACGTTCCCGTTCAATATCATCTTTGGCATCAGTATCTTCGCTGCGCTCGCCCAAGCTTTAGGATAGCCTAATGGTTCAAACAGTCCCCCGCAAACGTATTGAAATTCTGGTCGATACGCCTCTTGTTCCGCGTATTGTCAGCAAGTTGAAAGCCGTGGACATTTCCGGATGGAGTGTCATTCATGTGGACTCTGGCGGTGGACGTGCAGGCGAATGGCAGCATGATGATGTAACTGGCGCCAGTGCGAAAACTATCGTGCTTGCCATCGCGTCAGACACAAAGACAGAACAGTTAATCGAAGCAATTGCGCCTTTGCTCGATAGTTATGGCATGTTGTTAACTGTAGGCGACGTTCAAGTTGTTCGAGGAGAGCGATTCTAATGCCTGAGTTTGGCGTCCTGGTTGAAGGATATCGTCGCTTCAAATCGGATGCTTATGTTCGGCAAAAGGCGCGATATGACGCGCTCGCCAGCGATGGACAATCCCCGCCGATCATGATCATTTCCTGTTGTGATAGTCGGGTCGATCCTGCGACAGTGTTTGACACCACGCCGGGGCAGGTTTTCGCCTTGCGTAACGTGGCAAACTTGGTCCCCCCATATGAAACCGGCGGCGGATTACATGGCGTATCGGCAGCTATCGAATTTGGCGTATTGGGACTTGAGGTTCGTCATATTGTCGTTCTGGGCCACGCCCAATGCGGCGGTATCAAGGCATCATTAGAGGGCGGCGATCTAGGCGAAGTCGGGTATAGCTTCATTGATGGTTGGGTCGACATTGTTCGCCCTGCCCGCGACAAGGTGCTTGCGTCTGCATCCAAAGACCCGCAACGAGATTTGGAACTGGAGGCAATACGCGTCAGCCTTGCCAACCTGCGTAGCTTTCCCTTTATTGCTGCACGCGAACAATCGCGGCAGTTGAAGCTGCACGGCGCCTATTTCGGAATAGCCGACGGTAATCTTTACGTTCTCAATAATGGGAACGACAGTTTTGAGGCACAATGAACAAGCCCGATAGCTTCCCCGTTTATTATGATGATCTCGCATTAAGTTTTGAAGAAGCATGGGGCATAATCGCGGCAGGCGTAAACAATCGCAACAGCCCGTCACATATGCCAGCGGTGGGCACGGTCGATGCATTTGGCGTCCCACAATTGCGGATCATGATATTGCGCGATGTATCGCGAGATGCCCGAACACTCCGGTTCCATACGGATTCGCGTTCAATTAAGGCAGAACAAATCCGCCAAAACCCTGCTACCAGCGTGTTGATCTATGACCCGGCGGCGAAGGTTCAAATTCGCATGTCGGGAAAAACACATTTTACGGCCACGGGCAACTTGGCGGACACGGCATGGTCAACTTCAACCCCATTTGCGCGGCGTTGTTACATGGCCGAAACAGCACCGGGAACGCCTTGCGCGAAGCCTTCGTCAGGCTTGCCTGAATGGATAGAGGGCAAGCAACCAGAGGAAGAACAATTGGTCGATTATCGCGCTAATTTCGCGGTCGTTTCAATTATAATTGAAACAATCGAATGGCTGTATCTTGCCAATGCCGGCCACCGCCGCGCCCTCTGGCAATGGAACGCGTCCCAAAATGCATGGGCGGGTAGCTGGCTTATCCCATAAGGTCGCGTATTTTGCCCGATAAACCTTGATCTTTACCGTGGGCCGTTCCGCGCCCCCTACCTCGTCACCTCAAAATAGGTTGCCGCTGTTGATGACAAGGTATGGGATTTAAAGCCATCATTACCGCGTCATCTTCTTATAAGTTGCACGATGTGGACGCGTCGCTTCCTCTCCAAGGCGGGCAATCTTGTCTTCTTCATAGGATTCAAAATTACCTTCAAACCATTCAACATGGCTATCGCCTTCAAAAGCCAGAATGTGGGTAGCCAAACGGTCAAGGAAGAAGCGGTCATGGCTGATAACCACGGCACAACCGGCGAAGCTTTCAAGCGCTTCTTCAAGCGCTGATAGAGTTTCCACGTCTAAGTCGTTGGTCGGTTCATCGAGCAGAAGCACGTTACCGCCCTGTTTCAACATTTTTGCCATGTGCACACGGTTACGTTCACCGCCGGACAGCAGGCCAACCTTTTTCTGTTGGTCGGTACCTTTGAAGTTAAAAGCGCCAACATAGGCGCGAGTGGGCGTTTCATGCTTACCAAGCTTCATAAAGTCAGCGCCGCCAGAAATTTCTTCCCACACATTTTTGTTGGGATCCAAATCATCACGGCTTTGGTCGACAAAGCCAAGCTTCACGGTTTCGCCAATTTCGACTTCACCGGAATCGGGCACTTCCTGACCTGTGATCAGACGGAAAAGCGTTGACTTACCCGCGCCGTTCGGTCCGATAACACCAACAATGCCGCCTTGCGGAATTGTGAAGGACAGATTTTCGAACAATAATTTATCACCATACGCCTTGGTGACATTCTTTACCTCGATAACCTTGCTGCCAAGACGCTCAGGGATTTGAATAACGATCTGTGCCTTACCAGGTGCGCGGTTTTCCTGTGCCTCAACCAATTGGTCGAAGGATTTGATACGCGCTTTGGATTTGGTCTGTCGGGCCTTCGGGCTTTGCCGGATCCACTCCAGCTCGTCCTTAATCGCTTTTTGACGGCCCGCATCTTCACGCGATTCCTGCTCTAGCCGCTTGCCCTTCTTTTCCAGATAGGTCGAATAATTGCCTTCATAGACAAAGTAGCGGCCGCGATCGAGTTCTAGTATCCAGCTTACAACATTGTCGAGGAAGTAGCGGTCATGGGTGACGAGGATGACATTGCCCTTATAGTCGACCAAATGCTTTTCCAGCCACGCCACCGATTCTGCATCAAGGTGGTTGGTCGGTTCGTCGAGCAGCAATATGTCAGGCTTTTCCAACAACAGCCGTGTGAGCGCGATCCGGCGCTTTTCACCGCCGGACAAGCTAGTCACCGGGCTATCACCTGGTGGGCACCGCAGCGCGTCCATCGCAAGTTCAAGCTGGCTATCCAGCGACCAACCATCGACGGCATCAATCTTTTCCTGAAGCGAGCCCATTTCTTCCATCAATGCATCGAAATCGGCGTCTTCGGGCGGGTCGCCCATAATCATCGAAATTTCGTTAAAGCGGTCGACCAAGTCCGCCACTGGACGGACGCCGTCCATTACGTTTTCACGCACAGTCTTGTTCGGATCAAGTTCTGGCTCCTGCGCCAGATAACCGACGCGAATATGCTCGCCGGGCCACGCTTCACCGGTAAATTCGGTGTCCATGCCCGCCATGATCTTCATCAGCGTTGACTTACCTGTGCCGTTAGGCCCGACGATGCCAATCTTTGCATCCGGATAGAATTGCAGATTGATATTGTTGAGAACCGGCTTGCTCGCGCCGGGGAAGGTTTTGGTCATTCCCTTCATTACGAAGCTATATTGCGCTGCCATGGGGATAAGTTCCTGTGCTGTATTACTATGATTTGGCCGCTTCCCTAGCTATCTGCACCTTTCCTCGCAAGGTGGGATTGCAAAACAGCGCGATGCGATTAAGCCTTCACCGTATGAAAAAAAATATCACTCTGTTCGCCGCAGCTTCCACGCTGTTCCTTAACCCCGCCGTCACCGTCGCCGCGCCAATGGCCGGAAAGTCGACGTCGGTTGCCGAATTACGCGACACAGCGCTGCAATCCGATAATATTGCTTATGACATCGTAGAGGGCCTCACGACCGAAATTGGCCAAAGACAGGCTGGTACGGAGGCTGAGGCACGCGCGCGGATATGGTCGGCAAACAAATTAAAGGCATTGGGTTTCGACAATGTCCGGGTTGAAGAATATCAGATGCCCACATGGGTACGCGGCGAAGAGGCCGCGCAAATTACTGCGCCGTTCCCGCAAAAGCTCGCCGTTACAGCAATGGGCAATAGCGGTAGCACAGGCGAAGTGGGATTGGATGCCGAGGTTATCTATTTTCCTACGATAGATGACTTGCGCGCTGCACCGGATGGCAGCCTGAAAGGCAAAATTGCCTTTGTTAGCCACAATATGAAGGCCACCCAGGACGGCAGTAGCTATGGCGCATTTGGCCCTGCCCGCTTTGTCGGACCGAACATTGCCGCTAAGAAGGGCGCCGCAGCCATCGTTATTCGTTCAGTTGGCACCGACTATCACCGCAATCCGCACACGGGGAACACCAATTTTGAACCTGGTGTCGCGCCCATTCCGGCAGGTGCATTGTCGATTCCTGATGCGGAGAACCTTGAACGGATGATTGCGCGCGGGAAGCCTGTGCGTATGAAGTTGAAGCTTACCCCGCAGAATATCGGCATGCAGACCTCAGGCAATGTGCTGGCCGAAGTGAAGGGATCGGACCCGAAATTACCGATCATCGTTATCGCATGTCATCTGGATAGCTGGGACCTTGGCACGGGTGCGATTGATGACGCGGCAGGTTGTGGCATCATTGGCGCGGCCGCCAAGTATTTGCAGTCCATGGGTCAACCAAAGCGCACCGTGCGGTTGCTTTGGGCTGGCGCAGAGGAAGTCGGCATTTGGGGTGGCCGCGATTATGCTGAAAAGCACGTGAACGAGCCGCATGCTCTGGCCATGGAATCCGACTTTGGCGCAGGCAAGGTCTGGGCAGTCGACTTCCGCTTGCCTGAAAGCGCGAATGCTGTCCGCGCGCAGATTGTTTCGGCGCTCGCGCCCTTGGGCGTGGTTACCCGCCGCGAATTAGCTGGCGGCGGCGCGGATATTGGAGCAATCATCGCTGCGCAGAAATTAGGTATCGTCGATTTGCAGCAAGATGGAACAAAATATTTCGATTTGCACCACACGCCCGACGACACTTTGGACAAGATCGATAAAGCTGAATTGCGCCAAAACGTTGCCGCATGGGTCGCGACCTTAACCTATCTCGCCAATTATGAAGGCGAATTAAAGCCGGAAGCGGCACAGTGAGGCGCGCTCTGGTATTAGCATTTGCAGTCGCAATACTTAGCGCTTGCAATGATACACCAGCAGCCCCCGATGCTGCACCGGCAGAAGGACATATGCCTGAGGCCTCGCAACAGGATGAAGTATCCAAAGAAAAGCTGACAATCGAACAAGCCGCTGAAGAGGCCACCCAGTTGATTGAAGCGGACGCTAAGGCCGAAATGGAGGCATTACTGCCATCCGTAGCGGAACCCGCCCAGTAAAAGACGTCAGCTTTCTATTATATTTCAGAAAGTGGTCGGGGAGACAGGATTCGAACCTGCGACCCTCTGGTCCCAAACCAGATGCGCTACCAGGCTGCGCTACTCCCCGACATGGGATCACTGGTATAACAATGTCCGCGCGGCTGGCTGCCTGCCAACTTCGCATTGCGACGCTGGTGGGCCCGGAGGGACTCGAACCCCCGACCTAGCCGTTATGAGCGGCCAGCTCTAACCAACTGAGCTACAGGCCCTGACCGGCTCGCCAACTACAAGCGGGCCGATAGCCGAACTTTAGGAGAATGCGCAAGTCTTTATCTGACATAAACGCGGTAAAATTGAAAACAGAACCAAAGTGTCCAAATGCACCAAACGCACATAGGCCTCGCGACAATGGCAAAGCCTAGCAATCGTGATCGCCCGATCGCGCCTATAAATGCATCAGTTTTGGGGCCCCACATTATGGGACAATTGCATTGCCGCATAATTATATTATAAGCATTGGGCTAAATAGAAATGGAAATTACCAAATCATGGCCAATACGAACCTTGACGCGATAGATATGAAGCTTTTGGCAGAATTGCAGGCCGACGGTCGCATAACCAATGTGGAGCTCGCTACAAAGGTCGGCTTGACCGCCCCACCTTGTTTACGCCGTATGCGCGCGCTTGAACAATCGGGTACAATTAAATCCTACCATGCCGATGTCGACGCAAGCGCGCTGGGCTACACCATTACAGTTTTTGCGATGGTCAGCCTAAAAAGCCAGGCTGAGGATGACCTGAAAGCATTTGAACAACATGTCCGCGCATTACCCGATGTGCGTGAGTGCCACATGCTCAATGGCGAAATTGACTTTATTTTGAAAATCGTCGCCCGCGATCTTCAGTCATTTCAGGAATTTCTGACCTCAAAACTGACATCGGCACCCAATGTCAGCAGCGTCAAAACGTCGCTAACGATCCGCACGGCCAAGGACGAGCCCGGCGTCCCTATTCCTCAGGCATAAAAAAGGGCCCGATTGCGCGGGCCCTTTTTAATTTACCTGACAAAATCTCAGGTAGCTGGCGTTGCGGCAGCAGGCGTTGCTGCGGCATTTGCCCGATGGTCGATGAACATCAGCCAATATTCGGCAATCGCCTTACGGTTCGCGCCAGTGATCATAGCGAAGTCAGCCTTCGCACCTGCATAATCGCCAAGCATCGTTTTTGACATGGCCAAACGGAAACGGGTGCGATCGGTCTGGTCGCCACCATCCTTGTCCAGAACCGGCGACTTGCTCAAAGCTGATTCATACAACTCTTTGGCGGTCTTGTAATCCTTGTGCGAAAAGAAGGAGTCGCCTGTAAGCGAGGCTAACATGCCTCTCGGGCTAGCCTTAGCAGGAGCTATAGTACCCGCGAGAGTGCGCGTGTCCTCCGCAAGACGGGCCTTCGCTTCGTTAAAGCGCTCGCTGAACGTCACATTGTTGCGCGAAATCAAGCCCTTTGCGAAGCCTTCGTCCAGCAAAGAGACAGCCTCTGCCGGGTAACGTACACCGATATAACTGAGGCTATCGAGATAGGCGGCATATTCCTGTTGAAAGCGGATGCCATCGGTCGCGCGCATTAAACGCATGATGTCGAGCGTTTCTTCTGGATTGAATTCGCGCGAACGATCAAAAAATGCGAGCGCATCATGCCAATAATCCGGATTGTTCTCAGCTATGAGCAAATCTTTGTAGAAATTAGCCGCGCCGGCGTAATTTTTCGCCTTGGCCGACAGGATGGCCGCACGAACGATATAGGTCTTGTTCACGGCTCCGGCAGCCTTGCTGGCGGCAATAGCTTTGCTTATCCACAAAAGCGCGTCTGCATCCTTGCTCTGCTGCGACATGGCGTTGGAAATAAGGAATTCGATGTTGTTGGCGCGGTGCCCCAGATTAAAGGCGTCGATCATATATTTTTCGGCATCGACAAAACGCTTGCCATCGTACGCAATAGCCCCCTTACGAAACGTGTATTCTTTCTTCAAATCAGCTGGGGTTGTGGCAGACGCAATCAACAAATCAATGCCCTGCTCCTGAAACGCCAGATCCTTCAAGGGCGCGCCGATGTTAATGGCTAGAATGCCTGCTTCGTAACGATCATCATCATTGCCAATGGCAGCAACAACCTTTGGAAACTCTGCTTTAGCGGCTGCTGCGTCCTTCGCTTTGCTCAACAAATTCAACACCGGCATATAAGCCGCAATAAAAGGCTTTGAGTAATTTCTCTTGGGTGCGGCTGCCGCTTCCTTACCCTTTTTTTCTTTCTTTGGCTTTTCATTGGACTGCGCAAATGCGGCAGGAGCAGCAGACACCGCTACCAACGAAAGAGCGAGGGCAAATTTTGAAACCAGTTTCATGTAACTCTCCGCATAATTATTAAGCCTTGGGGCTTCTACAGCTTGGTTTATAGGACCTTGCTATCGTCTGTGCAATTACCATAGCGCGATTGCATAAATTCCCGTTGAACGAACCGGAGCAAAAAACAAGTGGGTGAAAGCAGTGCAGTCATCATTGGTGCACGCGGTGGCATTGGGGCCGCGCTGGCAGATGTTTTGGAACAAGACCCCAATTATGCGCAAGTCATCCGGTTGCACCGTAAGAGCAACCTACCCGTCAATATATTAGACGAGGCCAGCCTTACTGCCGCTGCCGCTGCTCTGTCGGGCACATATCCGCCTATTAATCTGATCGTTGTGGCAACTGGACTGCTGCATTCGGAGCAAAAAGGCCCTGAGAAGAGCCTTCGCGAACTCGACCTAGATTGGATGATAGAAAATTTCCGCATCAACGCGGTCGGGCCTGCGCTCGTTGCAAAACATTTCCTGCCCATCATGGCAAAGCAAGGCCCAATATGCTTTGCTGCTTTGTCGGCACGGGTGGGTAGCATCTCCGACAATCGCTTGGGTGGGTGGCACAGCTATCGTGCATCAAAATCCGCGCTCAATATGTTGATCCGCAATATCGCGATCGAATGGCATCGCAAAAATCCGCAATCTATTATCGTCGGCCTACATCCCGGCACCGTCGAGACGGCGCTGAGTGCTCCGTTCAAGGGCAATCCTGCGCATGAACGTTTTACGCCTGCCCGGTCTGCTGCTGACATGCTCAGCGTGCTCCATGGACTAAAACCGGAACAAAGCGGGCAAATTTTTGCATATGATGGAAGCCTGATTACGCCATGATAAAGGGCGTAGCGTGAATCTGTGGATAAGCTGGTGAAAAAATTGGAAATGGGCCAGTCGCATGTGGCCATTTCGGCGCGTTGGGTCTAGGGTTGAGCTATTATAAAAATATAAGGATTATCGCGGCGTGACCGACGACACTATTATCTTGGACCCATCGGACATTTCACCTGTCGACATTGTCGATGAAATGAAGTCGAGCTACCTCGATTATGCAATGTCGGTCATCGTATCGCGCGCCCTTCCCGACGTACGCGATGGCTTAAAGCCTGTTCACCGCCGGATTTTGTTCGCCAGCCAAGAAGGCGGATTTGTCGCCGGGCGACCCTATCGCAAATCGGCGAAGATCGTCGGCGATGTGATGGGCAATTATCACCCGCATGGCGACAGCGCGATTTACGATGCGCTGGCGCGCATGACTCAGGATTGGTCGATGCGCGTGCCATTGATCGATGGTCAGGGTAACTTCGGGTCGATGGATCCCGATCCACCAGCATCGATGCGCTACACCGAAGCGCGGCTTAACAAGGTCGCCAACGCGCTTTTGGATGATCTGGATAAGGACACGGTGGATTTCCAGCCTAATTATGACGGCAGCCGTGAAGAGCCGCAGGTTCTCCCTGCGCGCTTCCCGAACCTTTTGGTGAATGGCGCGGGCGGTATTGCCGTGGGCATGGCGACCAACATCCCGCCACATAATTTGGGCGAAGTCATCAAGGCGTGTTTGGCCTATATTGATAATCCGGCGATCACAATTGATGAACTCATCGAAATCGTCCCTGCCCCTGATTTTCCCACTGGTCCATTGATCCTCGGCACGGGCGGCGCACGGGCAGCCTATCGTGAGGGCAAGGGTTCCATCATGCAGCGCGCGCGGCATGAAATCGAAGAAGGAAAAGGCGATCGCCGCTCTATCGTCCTCACCAGCATTCCGTTTCAGGTCGGCAAATCTGCCCTTGTCGAAAAAATTGCCGAAGCCGCGAAGGACAAGCGCATTGAAGGCGTGTCCGACATTCGTGATGAATCGAGCCGCAAGGGCGTGCGCATTGTCATCGATCTAAAGCGCGATGCAACCACCGACGTCGTCCTAAATCAATTGTGGCGCCATACACAGGCGCAGTCGAGCTTCCCCGCCAATATGCTCGCCATTCGTGGCGGCCGCCCCGAAGTCTTGAACCTGCGTGATATCATCGAATCTTTCATTCGGTTCCGTGAAGAGGTGATTACCCGCCGGACGAAGTTTGAGCTGAACAAGGCCCGCGAGCGCGCACATTTGTTGCTTGGCCTTGTCGTTGCAGTTACCAATTTGGACGAAGTCGTGCGGATCATCCGTGGTTCCGCCAGCCCCGCCGAAGCGCGCGCGGCATTGATTGCGCGCAAATGGCCCATCGCTGAAATCGCATCCTACATCAAATTGGTAGAAGCGGTCGAAACCGAGATTACAGGTGATAGCTACCAATTGTCGGAGCTACAGGTTCGCGCCATTCTTGAGCTACGCTTGCACCGCCTGACAGCACTTGGCCGTGACGAAATTGGCAAGGAACTTCAGGGCCTTGCAGAAAATATTGCAGAATATCTCGCAATCTTGGGCGATCGGGTAAAGCTATATGCCGTGTTGCGCGACGAGCTCGTTGCGATTGACGCCGAATTCTCCACCCCGCGCTTATGCGAGATAACCGCAAGCTGGGATGGCTTGGACGACGAAGACCTTATGAAGCGGGAGGAAATGGTCGTTACCGTCACCCATGGCGGTTACATCAAACGCACCGCCTTGGCGACGTTCCGCGCGCAAAACCGTGGCGGCAAGGGCCGCGCCGGCATGGCGACGAAGGATGAGGATGCCGTTACCGAATTGTTCGTTACCAGCACGCATACGCCCGTATTGTTTTTCTCCAACATCGGTAAGGTTTATCGCTTGAAGGTTTGGAAATTGCCCGAAGGTGGTCCGTCGACGCGCGGGCGTCCGATGGTGAACTTGCTGCCATTGGGCGAAGGCGAAGTCATTTCCAACGTGTTGACCCTGCCCGAGGATGAAGCCGAATGGGGTGGCCTCAGCGTCGTATTTGCCACAGCAAAGGGCTATGCCCGCCGCAACAGCATGGACGCCTTTGCCAATGTCCCAAGCAACGGCAAGATCGCCATGAAGTTCGAAGGCGACGATGCCGACGATAAGTTGATCGGCGTGGAATTGTTAAGCGCCGAGGACGACATCCTGCTCGCAAGCCGCTATGGTAAGGCCATCCGCTTTGCTGCTGATGATATCCGCGAGTTCCAAAGCCGGGCATCAACGGGTGTGCGCGCCATGAAATTGGCAAAGGGTGATGCGGTTATCTCGCTGTCTATCCTCCAACGCGTCGGCACCTTGCCAGAAGAGCGCGAGGATTATCTGCGCTTCGCCCCATGGAAGCCGGAGAAGGAAGGCGAACCAACGATTTCCGTCGAACGCATCGCCGAAATGGCGGAGCGTGAACAGTTCATTCTGACGGTATGTGCCAATGGTTACGGCAAATTGTCGTCCGCATATGCCTATCGCCGCACAGGTCGCGGCGGCCAAGGTATTACCAACATCGACAATATTGAGCGTAACGGCCCCGTTGTCGCCAGTTTCCCTGCCACAAAAGGCGATCAGTTGATGCTCGTCACCGATCAGGCAAAGCTTATACGCATGCCGCTCGACAGCTTGCGCGTTTTGGGTCGCGGAACCGCCGGCGTGCGCTTGTTCAATGTCGGAGACAATGAACAGGTGGTCGGCGCGGCCAAGATTGACGAGAGCGATGAGGATGATGCCGAAACCTCCAACGAGAGCGGCACTGAGGGCGAAGCCGCGGTCACCGATACCCCGATAGCGGAGTAGCCCAAGCTACTGTTACGTCGAACACATGCTACGTCACCCTGAATCACACCCACGTAACTCTAAATCAAGCCCGCGTCACCCCTCATAACGTCACCCTGAAACAAGTTCAGGGTGACGTTATGAGGGGTGACGCCCAACTCAGTCGCGCTCTTCACCATCAGCGAAGTGCCCGCGCTTAACTAATGTCTGCGCAACGCCAACCGCAATCATCAGGACGCCGAAATAATAGAGATACCAGATGGCGATGCCCGACATGGTTGACCCCGCCAATGGCCCAAGCTCTGCGAAGATCAGCAAGTCGGAAATGACAAACAATATCGCACCAAGGCCGACGCGGTAACGTGGGAAATTGCTACTCCATGCCATGGCCGCCATCGCGGCGAGGATGACGCTGTAAGCCGCGACCTGAATGCCTTCGTCTTGGGTAGGCGGAAAAACATAGGCAATGACCGGCGTGGCCAAGAATATGGTCGCGGCCAGCAGCTTTTGGCTGAATACCGGTTTGACGCGCCGGTGACGAAAATAGATGAGCATCGCCACCGCATGCCCGACGGCAAAGGCCAAGGCCCCTGCAACCATGCTGAGTTCAATCAGCCCATCGCCTAGCGCATAAAATGCCAGCATTATCGCCAGAAGAATGAATTCGCCCTGATGATGACGGCGCAACGCAAATGGCACGAGCAGCCCGACCGCCGCCATTTTCCAGACTATGGCGTATAGCCCGCCGTCAATCGGCAGAAACAGCCACGTTGCAGGAAAGCTTAAGCCGGCAATCAAGCTAGCGAGCAAATAGGGACGTTTATGTGCGAGATCCTGAGCCAAATTGTTTCCCCAACTTAATTGCGTCGTCATGCTGAACTTGTTTCAGCATCCATCGTGCCACGCAAACCGGAGGGCAGAGAGGATAAATGGACCCTGAAACAGGTTCAGGGTGACGATAATTCGACTTTCAAATGCTAGGCTAAGCAAGAGACCCCGTCAGCACAAGCGGAATGTAATTGATCATGCTATCCGCGGTCAGCCGCATACCCACAGCCAAGGCCAGACGATCATGCGATCCTTGGCAAAGGTTAGGTGTAAATCCCATAACCCATCTTGGCGCTTTTGCCTGTGCAGCGCCAAAGATTTTTGATAGCCGCGCCAACATGACCAAAAAACATGATGTCCAGATTATCGGTGGCGGCCTCGCGGGATGCGAAGCAGCGTGGCAATTAGCGCAGCGCGGTGTCTGTGTTCGGCTGTCGGAAATGCGGGGATCAGGGGACATGACGCCAGCCCATCAAACCGATGGTCTGGCTGAACTGGTATGCTCCAACAGTTTCCGATCAGATGACGCCGAAAATAATGCCGTGGGCCTTTTGCATCAGGAAATGCGGGATCTGGGTTCGCTCATCATGCAAGCCGCTGAAGTCGCCAAGGTGCCTGCAGGGTCGGCGCTCGCCGTGGACCGCGATGTATTTTCAGAGACCGTCACAAAACATCTCGAAAACACTAGCAACATCGAAATCGTGCGCGAACGCGTTGACGTCATTCCAACCGACAGGCCGGTCATCATCGCCACTGGCCCGTTGACCGCAACAAACCTCGCCGAGAGCATCATGGCGAAAACCGGTGAAGACCGCCTCGCTTTCTTCGATGCGATTGCACCAATTGTATATCATGACAGCATCGACATGGACATTGCTTGGTATGCCTCGCGTTGGGACAAAGGCGATGGCAAGGATTACATAAATTGCCCGATGGACGAGGCACAATATCGCGCCTTTCACCAAGGTTTGCTGGACTCAGATAAAGCGGAGTTCAAGGAATGGGAAACCAACACGCCTTATTTCGAAGGCTGTATGCCTATTGAGGTTATGGCATCGCGCGGGTTAGACACGCTGCGCTTTGGCCCGATGAAGCCTGTTGGTCTCGACAATCCCAGAACAGGCCGTTGGGCGCATGCTGTCGTGCAATTGCGACAGGATAATAAGCAAGGCACGCTGTGGAACATGGTCGGGTTTCAAACAAAGATGAAGCACAAGGCACAGGTCGAATTGCTCCGCACTATCCCGGGCCTCGAAAAGGCAGAGTTTGCTCGGCTCGGCGGATTACACCGTAATACCTTCATCCGCTCGCCGATATTGTTGGACCGTCAACTTCGATTGAAATCCGCGCCGCATATCCGCTTTGCGGGACAAATCACGGGTTGCGAAGGCTATGTAGAAAGCAGCGCCGTGGGCTTGATGGCCGGCATTATGACGGCGGCGGAATTGGGCGGGCGCACGGTAACAGCACCACCGTCCACCACGGCGCTTGGCGCATTGCTTGGCCATATCACCGGCGACGCACTGGCCGACGATTATCAGCCTATGAACATCAATTTTGGCCTGTTCGCCCCGCTCGATGAAAAGGTGCATAAGAAATCGCGCAAGGCTGCGATGACCGGCAGGGCGCGGACAGATTTAAACAGCTGGATCGCCGCCCAAGCCATCGCGGCCTAGCAACGGCACCCCGGCTTTACGGCTGCTTTGGGCCGAGTTCGTGCGAATTCCTTGCGCGTAAGAAGCAGATCTTTGTTACTATCTGCGCTCGCAAAGCGCTGGCCAGTAGCGACAGCCCATTCCTCAAATGTCAGCAAATTATTGCCATCGCTATCTAGCGCCTTGAACGCCTTGGTCCGGCTGCCCATCATTTCAAGGCGTGAGACAAGCTCATCCTTGTTACGATCATAACGGTTGAAACGCATTTCCTCACGGCTGGCTTTTGGCGCCTCCGGCGGTGTGGGTGGCGCGAGACCAAAGGAAGGCGCATCGGATCCAGCTACAGGCAGTCTGTCAGAAATAGCAGCGGGCGGCGGCGGCGCGGGGATAAGCGATGGCTGATTGGCCATGCTCTGCCAGATCAATAGTCCGCCGCCTGCCATAAATAAGGCGGCAACACCGCCGATTAACATACGCTGCACCGTAACCGCCTCCCGATCGACATCTAGCAATCGGAAGATACACCTAAATACCTGTTAACGCATGTAAAATAAACCTTGGCCCTGATACGTTTTGTACGGACATCGTTAAAATAGCTAATGGACGCAAGACACGCGCCTTTGGCAACGGCGCATATGGTATATCGCAGTCTCTTACACGTTCTGGAAAGGCAGTGCGCAAGGCTTCAAGCGCCCAGCTCCGTCCAATGAGCCGCACATCCTGAATAGTGCCCATCCAACCGGCATAGGTCAGAAAAATCGCCTCGGCGCGTAATTCGGCATGCGCGTCCATGGCCTCTTGGTTGAACTGCTCAATACCCAGCAGATGCTCCCAAGCCGAAGCCAGCCCCTCGAGTACGCTTAACGGAATAAGCTCGCCCGTTTCATTTAGCGCTTGCAATAATGGCTCGCCCTTTGGTCTCGCATCAGCTGCGCTGGCAAATGCTTCGCGCCACCACGCCATCTTTATTTGTGCGATCATCGGTTCGCGCGCATTGCGTAATATCTCGGCAAAGCGCTGGTCGATTTGCAGAAGCACAGCGAATGCTGACCGAACGTCTGACGGCGCATAGGCAATGGCCAGCCGAACAGGTGGGGATAGATCTAAAGCATTATCCGCCGTCATCTGCGCATCCGCGACAATCTAGTCACCGCGCGATTAGACCCCGAGCGTCCTGCGAACGCCAGCCACAATCTTGTCTGCATTCACCAGCATCGCCTTCTCCAGATTTGCCGCATAAGGCATCGGAACGTCTTCGTTCGTGATGCGCAAAACCGGTGCGTCTAAATCGTCAAAGCCCTCTTCCATGCAGATTGCCAGAATTTCGCTGCCGACCGAACATGTTGGCCAGCCCTCTTCGGCAACGACCAAGCGGTTGGTTTTTGAAAGACTTGCCAGAACCGTTGCCTTGTCGAGAGGGCGGATGGTGCGCAGGTCAATAACCTCGGCGCTAATCCCCTCTTCAGCCAATCGATCCGCCGCCTCCAACGAAAGTCCAACGCCAATCGAATAGCTAACAATAGTAACGTCGGTCCCTTCACGCATTATGCGCGCTTTGCCGATAGGTAGAACATGATCGTCACCAACGGGAACTTCGTAACTACGGCCATAGAGCAATTCATTTTCTAGGAATACAACCGGATCCTCGCAACGGATGGCCGCTTTCAAAAGGCCTTTGGCGTCAGCGGCGTCATAAGGCGCTATTACAATGAGCCCGGGCACGCTGGCATACCAAGGTGCATAATTCTGGCTGTGCTGCGCGCCTACGCGCGCCGCGGCACCGTTGGGACCACGGAACACAATGGGGCAGCGCATTTGGCCCCCGGACATATAATTGGTCTTCGCCGCCGAGTTGATGATGTGGTCAATCGCCTGCATGGCAAAGTTGAAGGTCATGAATTCGATGATGGGCCGCAAGCCGCCCATGGCTGCCCCTGTACCAACGCCAGCAAAGCCATATTCGGTAATGGGTGTATCAATGACCCTGCGGGAACCGAATTCGTCAAGAAGGCCTTGAGTAACCTTATAGGCCCCTTGATATTCGGCGACTTCCTCACCCATAACAAACACACGGTCGTCGCGGCGCATTTCTTCGGCCATCGCATCGCGCAAGGCTTCGCGTAAGGTAACGGTTTGCATTTCACCGTTCGCGGCAGCAGCGCTGGACTCAGCTGGCTTTGGATTAGAGGCATTGGCAGGCGGCGCATTATGTGCCGGTATTTCAAGTGGGTCCGATACAACTGGTTGGGAAGAAGGTGCGGCGGCTTCCTCCCCTTCATTTGTAATAAGGGCAATCACTGTGCCAACCTTGACACCATCGGTTCCTGCCGCAACATTAATTGACGAAATCACGCCTTCGTCCACAGCTTCAAATTCCATCGTCGCTTTGTCAGTTTCAATCTCGGCAAGAATATCGCCAGATTTTACGCTATCGCCTTCTTTGACCAGCCATTTGGCCAAGGTGCCTTCTTCCATCGTTGGCGAAAGCGCGGGCATCTTCAGTTCGATTGCCATCAATATTGCTCCACCAGCACGTCAGTATAGAGTTCGGAAAGGTCCGGCTCGGGCGATGTTTCGGCAAAATCCGCGGACTGATTCACAATCTGCCGGATCTCTTTTTCAATTACCTTCAACGCGTCTTCACCCACACCCATTTCCGTAAGATAGGCCTTGCAGCCTTCAATAGGGTCGCTGTTGTCGCGGACCGATTGGACTTCATCACGGCTGCGGTACTTAGCAGGGTCAGACATGGAATGGCCCCGATAACGGTAGGTTTTCATTTCCAACAATACAGGTCCTTTACCGCTGCGTACCCAATCTAGCGCAACCTCTGCCGCGCCGCGTACAGCGAGCACATCCATACCGTCGACCTGGATACCGGGGATTCGGAAGCTCTCACCGCGGCGGTAAAGCTGGTCTTCGGACGAGGCGCGGTTGACGCTGGTGCCCATCGCATATTGGTTGTTTTCGATCACGAAGATGATCGGCAGTTTCCAAAGCTCTGCCATGTTGAAGCTCTCATATACCTGCCCCTGGTTGGATGCGCCGTCGCCGAAATAGGCAAGGCACACGCCGCCATCGTTCGCATATTTATGCCCAAAGGCAAGGCCTGCACCGAGCGATACCTGCGCGCCAACAATCCCATGTCCGCCGTAAAATTTATGTTCGGTCGAAAACATGTGCATCGACCCACCTTTGCCTTTCGAAATGCCCGCAGCGCGGCCGGTTAGCTCTGCCATGATGACATTAGGATCAATACCATAAGCAAGCATATGGCCATGGTCCCGATAGCCAGTTATGACGCTGTCTTTGCCTGGCGTCAGAGCGGATTGCAGGCCAATCGCGACTGCTTCTTGCCCAATATATAAATGGCAGAAACCACCAATCAGACCTAAGCCGTAAAGCTGCCCCGCCTTTTCCTCAAAGCGCCGGATCAGCAACATATCCCGGTAGAACTTCAGCAGCTCTTCCTTAGTCGCTTTATACGGCACCGGCTCGGTGGGACGCTCCCGATTGGCGCGTGCTGCGTCTTCGCTAACACTTGCCTTCTTGGAAGCAGATTTTTTCGCTGGGGTGGTGGCCAAAATCATTTCCTTTAGTGGAATTATTATTTGCGCGTGCAACGGCGCCTAGCCAAAATCGGGAGAGGTGAAAAGCGCTTTTCCGCAACGTAAAGCAGTGCATAGCTATTCATTTGACGGCCAGCGCCTTAGTTTAAAGGAACTACAACCTCGTCCGGGGCAACAACATTCAATTCTTTGCGCATCAGTTCACCCGCAAGGTCCGGATCGACATTGTCCCGGTCAAGCAAGAGCTGCCGATTTCTTAGTGCGTCCCGTTCTTTCTGCAGCTTTGCCAGTTCAATTTTGCGTTCACTTAAAGCTGCACGATAGTCAGTCCATGCAATGATACCTGTCGGACCCAGTAGCGCATAAGACGCGATTCCGAGCAACGCCAGAAGTCCCAAAGCAGGGCCGACCACAGACGTTAAATATTCCGGTTTTTTATTGCTGCGGACCATATTCAGACTGAATCATATTTTACACGCGTTGGCAAGAATATCGCGGTCAGCAAAAAATGCCCCGACCGGCATATATAGCAGCCGCGCCAAGCTCTTCTTCGATACGGATGAGCTGATTATACTTTGCCAAGCGGTCCGAACGCGCCAGACTTCCAGTTTTAATCTGACCGCAATTGGTTGCCACAGCTAGATCGGCAATCGTTGCGTCTTCGGTCTCACCCGAACGGTGCGACATAACGGCTGTATACGACGCACGATGTGCCATAGATACGGCGGCCAGCGTCTCGGTCAGAGTACCTATTTGGTTGACCTTAACCAACAAGGAGTTTGCAAGCCCCTTGCCGATACCCATCGATAGGCGCTCCGGATTGGTAACAAACAAATCGTCGCCTACCAGTTGCACGTCTGAACCGATTTTGTCGGTGATAGCCTTCCAACCTTCAAAGTCATCTTCGCTCATACCGTCTTCAATAGACAGGATGGGATAGTCCTTGCACAGGGCCGCGAGATAATCGGCCATTTCATGCGGCGTCAGCGACAACCCTTCACCCGATATTTCATATTTGCCGTTGCGAAAAAACTCGGTCGCGGCGCAATCCAGTGCCAAGACGACATCTTCACCTGCCTTGAATCCTGCCTTTTCAACCGACGCCATTATAAAATCCAACGCATCGCGGGTTGACGCCAAATTGGGGGCAAAACCACCTTCGTCGCCTACGGAGGTTGCCAGCCCCTTCTCATGCAAGCCTTTCTTCAACGTATGGAATATTTCGGAGCCCCAGCGAACTGCTTCTGCAATAGAGCCAGCACCGACGGGCATGACCATGAATTCCTGAAAATCAATTGGGTTGTCGGCATGTTCGCCGCCATTGATGATGTTCATCATTGGTACTGGCAAGACATGTGCATTAACGCCGCCAACATAGCGATACAGTGGCAATCCCCGTGCGTCAGCAGCAGCTTTCGCTACGGCAAGGCTAACACCCAGGATCGCATTCGCACCAAAGTTCGATTTATTGTCCGTGCCATCAAGGTCAATCATGACCGCATCGATATTTTCCTGCTCTTCGGCGTCTAGTTCAACGAGCGCTTCAAAAATGGGACCGTTAACCGCATCAATCGCCTGAATCACGCCCTTGCCCATATATTTAGACATGTCGCCATCTCGCTTCTCGACGGCTTCATAGGCGCCCGTTGAGGCGCCTGACGGTACCGCGGCACGACCAAAGCTGCCATCTTCCAACACAACATCGACCTCAACCGTAGGATTGCCCCTGCTGTCTAGGATCTGGCGTGCGTGAATATCGAGGATAGCTGTCATAACTGGGATCCGTTTGTGCGTGTGAGGAGTTATGTCAGAGCGTCTATCCTCGTGATCGGGTTTTGGCAACGATGCTCCGACATATCGATTTTAAAACTAAATTTCCGGTGCTATAGTTGACTAAGGCACCTGCAATGCAAATATTAGTAGGTAGTAAGACCATTTCTTTCGCCCCCAGTTGTTCAAAAGGAGTCATTTTTATGGCCGAGACCGAAAAACCTGCAGCAGCCAAGAAAACTGCCACTAAGCCAGCAGCAACACGTGCCAAGGCTAAGACCGCTGCACCAAAGGCCGTCGCAAAGGCGCAACCAGCCAAAGGCAAGGCAGACAACGTCAAGTCAAAGGTCAAATCGGATATGCATGATTTTAAGGCGCAAGCCGCCGATAGTGTGCGCGCTGCAGCTGTTAAGGGCAAAGATCGCGCCACGGAGGCAGTTGGCAGCATCGGCAAGCTTATCCGCGATAGTGCGGGCACCATCGACGATAATGTAGGCAAGCAATATGGTGACTATGCGCGCAGTGCGGCCGACATGGTTGACGGCTTCGCTGGCAAGATGGATGCGAAGGATGTGGATGCGCTGACAGAGGATGCGCGGCAATTCGTCCGCAAAAGTCCTGCCGTCGCCATTGGTGCCGCCGCCGCAATTGGATTTGTTTTGGCGCGCCTCATACGTTCGGGCGGCAAAGACGCTTGAATAGTAAAACAGTTGCATTGCAAAATGCCGCCAATGGCCGATAAGCGGGTAGGATGAAGATCGAAGAACAACAAGCCGAAGCGTTGGAAGACCTTCCGCCGCCGATTGAACCAAGCGTGAGCGAACAGGTTGCTTTGGTGATGGAGGACCTGCGTGCGATGGTGAAGGCGGAAATGCGCTATCATCGGTCGCGACTAGATTACACACGCCACGTATTTGGCTGGTCATTCCGCTATGGCGCGGTCGCGGTATTTGCATTTGGGGGGGCGTTCATTGCGCTGGTGTTGGGGCTGTTACTCACACTTTCCCCATTAATTGGTCCATTGGCGGCAACCTTACTGGTTACCATAAGCTTTGTGATCATCGGCATCATTTTCGCCGCATTGGCCCGAAGATGGATGCGGAAAGTTTACTTCCCGGAAATGCAGAAAAATGACGACGATCTTACCTAAAGAACCTGTTGTGACCGACCGGGACAGCGTAATCTTGTCCAACGCTGAACGGCGGTACTTGCGGCGTAAGTTCAAAGACAGCCTGGCCGTCACGCGTGATGTCCTTAATCCCCACAATCAACTTCGGCGCTTGGTCGGACGTCAAACTACCCAAGCCAAGAAGATAGCAGACGAGACAATACAAATTGCGAAGAAGAATGCCCCCATGATTGGTGTTATTGGGGTAAGTGCCTTGTTAATTGCGACGCGCGGTCCGATTTCACGTTGGATTTCGAGGTTGCGGCAAAGTAAAACCAAAACGCCCTCCAGCAAATAATATGGGAACAATATATGAGCAAGATTGGTGACAGCATCAAATCCGCGGCTGATAGCGCGAAAGTAAAGACCACGCGTTCGTCCGTTGCGGCGCGTCAGAAGGCTTCGGTAGCATTTGAGAAAAGCAAAGATGCTGCTGTCACTGGCGTAGAGCAGTCAAAAGAAATTGCCCGCAAAGCAAAGGCCAAGACCAGCGACGGTATTGATAAAAATCCGCTTGCCATCGTGCTTGGCGGAATTGCCATTGGTGCCATCGTCGGTGCACTTTTACCGCGTACAGAACGTGAAACCAAAGTTTTTGGCAAGGCGGGTAAGAAATTAAACAAAAAAGCCCGCAAAATAGCCGATGCAGCAAAAGTGGCTGGCATGGACCAAGTGGACACGCTTGGACTAAATGGCGAAGCCATGCGCGCGCAGTTTAGAGAGCTTGTCAGCAAGGCTGCTCTCGCTGTAAAGGCCGCCGGTCAGGCCGCTACTGAGGCGGCTAAAGAAAAGAATTAAGGATAGTCGTTTGAGCGATACAAAATTGCATCTCGTTTTTGGTGGCCGCGTTGATAACCCGCAAACGTTAAAATTCACTGACCTCGAAAATTTGGACATTGTCGGCATGTTCCCAGATTATGCAAGTGCAGAGGAAGCATGGCGCGGGGCGGCCCAACGCACAGTCGATGATGCCGAAATGAAATATGTCGTGGTACATCTGCATAAGCTTTTGCAACCCGATAGCTAATTTCGGACAGTAGAGTCGATTAGGCGCGCCGATATCGCCACAATAACAATGGCCGCGCCAGCAATAATCCGGCGATAAAGCCACCAAGGTGCGACCATATAGCAATAGAGATCCCCAAACCCGGCCCTACAAAACCAAGCGCAAGATTTAACCCTGCCCAAGCGATAGTTAGGTGTAATGGCCGAGCATATTCGGCAGGGATAGGTCCCCAAGCCTTCGGCTTTTTGTTCGGAAAGAGCAGCGCATAAGCGCCAATAATCCCCGAAATAGCTCCACTCGCGCCAATGGCTGGCGCCATCATGTCCACGGACATCGGCCATGCCATGAAGGCGGCGAAGCACTCCATGGCCGCAGCAACATAAGCCGATCCAATATAAAGTGACAGGTAGAGCCCACCGCCCAATACACGCTCAACCAACTTACCGATCAGCAAAAGCATAAGCATGTTCATCACGACATGCGCAACGCCGCCGTGCAGAAACGCTGCAGACAAAGGCGTCAAAAAAGCTGGTACCATAAATCCGATATCGGGAAATGCCGCACTGCCACTGCTTAAACGTATCGGGAATAGCCCCCCCGATATCACCGCATATTGCCACCAAGACGGCACCAGCAATATTGCTGCGATCACCAGATTGATGACCGCCAATACATTGGTAACAGGGCCGCGCGGAAATTGCATATCAGGCCATCAGGCGCTTCCCACCGAAGCGCATGATCAGATAAACTCGATCTTTGATACGAGATAATATTTATCGCCCGAGGGCACAGTTAATTCAACTTCGTCTTCGACAACGCGGCCAATGAGCGCGCGGCCCAATGGCGAATTATACGAAATCCGGCCTGCTTTTGCGTCGGCTTCAGTCTCGCCAACAAGCTGATAGCGCACGGGCTTATCATTTTCGTCCAACAATGTGACGGTTGCGCCAAAGACGATTTTATCGCCAGACAGGGTTGAAGGGTCAATGATCTGCGCACGGCCAATCTTGTCCTCGATTTCGGAAATCGCGGCTTCAACCTGCCCCTGACGTTCCTTTGCGGCGTGATATTCGGCATTTTCCGACAGATCACCATGTGCACGCGCTTCCTCAATTGCCTCCACAATCAAGGGTCGTTCGTCACGAAGGCGTTTCAGGTCGGTCGTCAGCTTTTCATAGCCTTCGGCCAACATCGGATATTTCTCAAAACTCGCCATCAGGCAAAACCCTTCGTCACAAAAACATCCCGACCGGATGCGCTATTACGGCTCATCCGATATGCAGTTCAATTGTCGGGGAAAGATACTGCGCGTATTAATAATAGTCTTGAAGTGGCCGAACTTCAAGTTGCCGTTGTTGCAACGCGGCAATGGCTTGCGCAACCGCAACACTTCCGGCGGCTGTGGTGTATTGCGAAACCTTGCCAGCAAGCGCGGAACGGCGAATTTCTTCGCTGTCTTTCAGGCTTTGCCAACCTTCGGTCGTGTTGAAGATAAGTTGGATTTCGCCATCCTTAATCTTGTCGACAATGTGCGGGCGGCCTTGGGCAACCTTGTTCACGCGCTCGACCTCTATGCCCTGCGCACGCAGATAATTTGCGGTGCCATCCGTAGCACAGACAATGAAGCCACACGCGATCGCTTGACGGACCGCAGGCACGATCACGGGCTTGTCGGTGTCTTTCACCGATACGAACAACTTCCCGCTCATAGGTGGCGGCATCCGTGCGCCAATTTGCGATTTGGCAAAGGCCGTCGCAAAATCACGGTCAATACCCATGACCTCACCCGTTGACTTCATTTCGGGCGAAAGCACGGGATCTACACCGGGGAAACGATCAAACGGGAATACCGCTTCCTTGACCGCGATATAATCGATGTCGAGGTTGATGGGTGGCAAGTCCTTGAGCTTTTCACCCGCCATAACGCGCGCGGCGATCTTGGCGATAGGTGCGCCAATGGCCTTTGCGACGAAAGGCACGGTGCGACTGGCACGCGGGTTAACTTCGATGAGATAAACTTCACCATCCTTCACTGCGAACTGGATGTTCATCAGCCCGCGCACATGCAGGTTTACCGCCAGTAACTCCGCCTGACGACGGATTTCAGTGATTATTTCGGCAGGGAGACTATATGGCGGAATAGTGCACGCAGAGTCGCCGCTATGCACGCCTGCCTCTTCGATATGCTGCAGGATACCCGCAACAACGACCTCGTCGCCGTCGCATAAGGCATCCACATCGACTTCAATCGCATCGCGCAGATAACTGTCGATTAAGACTGGTGAGTCACCGGAGACAATAACTGCTGTCTGAATGTAATTTTCCAACTGCGCCTGCGTATCGACGATCTCCATCGCGCGGCCACCAAGCACATAAGAAGGGCGCATAAGCACCGGATAGCCGATGCTTTCGGCGACTTTGATGGCTTCTTCACGGCTGCGCGCAATGCCATTTTCGGGCTGCTTGAGCTTGAGCTTGCTGATCAGTGCGGCAAAACGCTCCCGGTCTTCAGCTAAATCGATGGCGTCGGGTGACGTTCCCAAAATAGGAATACCCGCGGCTTCAAGGGCCTTTGCCAAATTCAACGGCGTCTGCCCGCCAAACTGGACGATGACGCCTTTTAAAATGCCATTCTGTTTTTCAACATGCAGGATTTCCAGAACATCTTCCGCGGTCAGCGGCTCGAAATATAAACGGTCGCTGGTGTCATAATCGGTCGACACCGTTTCAGGATTGCAGTTGACCATGATCGTTTCATAGCCCGCGTCCGCAAGTGCGAAGCATGCATGGACGCAGCAATAATCAAACTCGATCCCTTGCCCAATACGATTTGGCCCGCCGCCCAAGATGACGATCTTTTCTCGATTGGTTGGATGACTCTCGCATTCCGGTGTGCCAAAGCTTGGCGCCTCATAAGTGGAATACATATAAGGCGTTTTTGCCTCAAATTCCGCAGCACATGTATCGATGCGCTTGAACACCGGACGCACACCCAATTTGTGACGCAGCGCACGTACTTCGTCTTCAGTTACTGCTCCTGCCATCGCACGGGCCGCTTGCATCGCAATGCCGGAACCGCGGCGGATTGCCGTTTCCATGCCAGGTCGCACATTCACCGACTCCACCGCGAGATACGCAAGTCTTTTGTCGGAGAAGCCCATGGCTTTCAAATGACGCAGCGCCTCTGCGTTATTGGGTAAGCCGTTAATCTTGATGTCATTCTCGGCAGCGATGATTTCTTGTAGCCGTTCGAGAAACCATGGATCGAACTTCGCTATGGCATGGATTTCGGCTACGGTCATGCCCTCACGCAGGGCTTGTGCTGCGACCAGCAAGCGGTCGGGCGTCGCCCGGCTAAGTTCAGCGGACAATTCATCCTTAGTAGCGCCGCGCAAAGCATCAATATAGTTAAAGCCCGACAACCCGGTCTCAAGCCCACGAAGCGCCTTTTGCATGCTTTCGTGAATGTTACGGCCGATCGCCATCACTTCGCCCACCGATTTCATAGCTGTATGCAGCAATGGTTCGGCTCCCTTGAACTTTTCAAAGGCAAAGCGCGGAATTTTGGTAACGACATAATCAATCGTCGGTTCAAACGATGCCGGCGTTGCGCCAGTGATGTCGTTGGTTATCTCATCGAGCGTAAACCCAACGGCCAGCTTCGCCGCGACCTTAGCAATGGGAAAACCCGTCGCCTTTGACGCCAACGCTGAAGAACGCGACACGCGCGGGTTCATTTCGATGACGATCAGGCGGCCATCCTTCGGATTGACTGCGAACTGTACGTTTGAACCACCTGTTTCTACGCCAATTTCACGCAAACATGCGATGCTCGCATTGCGCATAATCTGATATTCTTTGTCGGTCAGCGTCAATGCTGGCGCCACGGTAATGGAATCGCCGGTATGCACACCCATCGGGTCGATATTTTCAATGGAGCAGATGATGATGGCATTGTCGGCGCGGTCGCGCACGACTTCCATCTCATATTCTTTCCAACCGAGCAGCGATTCCTCAATCAAAACCTCAGTGGTTGGCGATGCATCAAGGCCGCCGGTGACGATCTTGATGAACTCGTCGCGGTTGTAAGCGATACCGCCGCCGGTGCCGCACATGGTGAAGCGTGGGCGAATGATTGATGGCAGGCCAGTGCGTTCAAGAACCTCGAGCGCTTCTTCCATCGAATGCGCGATACCCGACCG
>CAIPUN010000023.1 GCA_903868245.1 uncultured Sphingomonadales bacterium
GCGTCGGTCGCGTCCTTACGGACGATGCCTTCTAAAGTAGGTTCAGCAGTCATGGCGATGATGGATTGCACGGCTTCGCTGTCGATTTCCTGTCCGCGCGATAGGCGAGAATAAATGTCGTTGAGAACATCGCGCGCGCGGCCAATGGCGCCAGCCTCGCCTTCAATCTGTACGCGGTTTCCGCGGGCCGAGATATAAACCCCGAGGCGGTTCTCAATCGTAACCAGATTACGGTCAAATTCGCCAAAAACCGCGTTAATAAGATGCGGTTTGTCGAAGCTCATCTCCAGCCGAGACAAGTCACCGGCTTGCGCTTGGGCTTTTTTGGCCATTTAGGCGGCTGCTCTCATCGTTGGTTCACCTTTCAAGCTAAGCGGTCCAGAATCGGTAATCTGCACAGTTACGATATCGCCGATTGACAGGTCCGGCGCAAGCACATGCACCGATTGCAGCCAAGGCGATTTGCCGATTAACTGGCCATCAAATTTTCCAGGCCGTTCCAGTAGGACATCGGTGGTGCGACCAACGGTGCGATCATTGAACGCCGTCTGGTCCGCCACGATCTGCGCCTGAAGCCGCTGAAGCCGTTCGTCCATCACTGCCATCGGTATCTGGTCAGCCATGTCGGCGGCGGGCGTGCCGGGGCGTGGGCTATATTTGAAGGAATAAGCTTGCGCATGGCCAACTTCGCGCACGAGGCTTAACGTGTCTTCAAAATCGGCGTCGGTCTCACCGGGGAAGCCAACGATGAAGTCACCGGAAAAGGCGATATCGGGCCGCACAGCGCGAACGCGGTCAAGAATACGCATATAGCTGTCGCGGCTGTGGCTGCGGTTCATGGCCTTTAAGATACGGTCTGAACCGGACTGAACGGGCAGATGGAGGAACGGCATCAGCTTTTCAACATCACCATGTGCGGCAATCAAGCCTTCGGTCATGTCGTTCGGGTGGCTCGTCATATAGCGGATGCGGCGAAGCTCAGGAATTTTGTCGAGAGCGCGGATGAGGCCGTCTAAACCTTGAAGCTTGCCTGTGTCATCTTCACCATCCCATGCGTTGACATTTTGGCCAAGCAAGGTGATTTCGCGCGCGCCCGCATCGACAATTGCCTTTGCTTCATCGATCAAATCGGCCCAACCGCGCGAAATTTCTGCGCCTCTGGTGTAGGGCACGACACAATAAGTACAGAATTTGTCGCAACCTTCCTGTACCGTCAGAAATGCTGATGGCGGCTGCTTGCGGCGAGCAGGCAGCTTACCAAATTTGTCGAGGCCGGGTAGGTCGAGGTCAACGATACGTTCGCCGCGTCCGACTGCTGCGACCATATCGGGCAGATTGTGATAGGCTTGCGGACCGACGACGATGTCGACTTCGGGGGCCCGGCGGCTAATCTCGCCGCCTTCGGCCTGCGCGACGCAGCCTGCGACTGCGATAACGGGGCTAGTTCCATCCTTGCGGCGTAAGCGGCCAATCTCGGAATAGACCTTCTCCGCCGCTTTTTCGCGGATGTGGCATGTGTTGAGAACGACAAGATCGGCATTGGCCTTGTCATCCGCTGGCGACATTCCTTGGCTTTCAAACATCTCAGCCATGCGCTCGCCATCATAGACGTTCATCTGACAGCCGTAATTTTTGATCGAATAGGTTTTTGGGGAATCCATGCTCATAATGCGCGCCTATACAAGGCGCGCCGCATTGCCGCCACCCTCCATCGCAGCGCCAATACGCGCCCGCACTTCGGCAGAAATGGCCTTGCGGTCCGGATAATGGAGCGGATCAAATGGTTCTAGAAAATGCAGTGTTGCGGTAATTGGTTTGAGATAAGACAAAAGGCGCCAGAAATTCTCAGTTACCTTTTCGTCGCCAACCCAGGCGACCCGCGGCGTATGATGGCCATAATTGAGATAGACAGGCTGCACGAGCATGCCCGCGGGCGGCGGAACTAATGCGGCAAACAAAGATGGTTTGAACGGCAGCAGGCCCGACCCATCATGCGTCGTGCCCTCGGGAAAGATGGTCACGGGCTGATGACCTGACATGGCCGCGCGTAGGTCGTTGACTTGATTGCTGACGCTGGCACGGTTTTCGCGGTTGACGAAGATAGTGTTGTTGATCTTGCACAGCCAACCAATCAGAGGCCAGCTTTCGATGCCGTCATTGGCTACGAAAGTGCAGCCAGTGACACCTGACATTACGGGAATATCGATCCAGCTATGGTGGTTTGCGGCATAGAATACATTGCTGCGCACGCGGGTGCCAGTGGTTGCGGTTGCGATGCCGCTGGTCCAGCTTATCGAGAGCAAAAACAAGCGCGGCCAAGGCGATGGTATGCGGATAATCCGCCAGATATTATGTAATAACAGGCTTAAGGCAAGGCTTGCAGCCATCAGCAACAGCCGTGTCAAAAACAATAGCTGCCCTGTTACAAACGCCAACGGGTTGCGTCGTTCAATCCTTGCGGTCGATGGCGACGCCATAAAGCTCCATACGATGGTCGACCAAACGATAACCCAGTCGTTCCGCGATGATTTTCTGCAATGCCTCAAGCTCTGGGTCGACAAATTCAACGACCTTGCCGGTTTCGACATCAATCAAATGGTCGTGATGTGCCTCGGGCGATGCCTCATAGCGCGCACGGCCATCGCCGAAATCATGCCGATCCAATATGCCTGCCTCTTCAAACAAGCGCACAGTGCGATATACGGTGGCAATCGAGATTTTGGGATCAATGGCGGAGGAGCGGCGGTACAGCTCCTCCACATCGGGGTGATCGGTCGCATCGGAAATGACACGCGCGATGACGCGTCGTTGATCGGTTATGCGCAGGCCCCGTTCGTTGCAGAGCGCTTCAATGTCAATTTTGATATCCATTGAATAGGACATTTAGTGTCGCTCCGTGATTCGTCAAAGAAAAAGGCCGGGGGTGTCCCGGCCTTATATTCTTGCGGATAAGCGAAAAGCTTATTTTGCTTTCTTTTTGCGGCCCGAGCCCGGCGCGCGACCAAGGCCAATGGCCTTGGCCAATTCGCGACGTTGCTCCGCATAAGCGGGCGCGACCATTGGATAATCGGCGGGCAACCCCCACTTCGCGCGATAATCTTCCGGTGTCATGCCATAATGCGTCATAAGATGACGCTTGAGCATTTTCAGCTTCTTACCGTCGTCCAGGCAGACGATGAAGTCACGCTTTACAGAGTTACGGATAGGAACGGCTGGTTCCAAAGTTGTTTCTGCGACGACTGCGGGGCTGGAAATTCCAGACAGGGCCGCGTGCACGTTAGAGATTAATGTGGATACGTCAGAGACGGCAACGCTGTTGTTGCTAACATGAGCTGCTACAATGTCCGCAGTTAACGTAATTAACAATTCCGTGACATCGTTACTTTCTTGTGACATTTTATGAACTCCAAACCCATCCACTATAGATTTTATAGTGCAGAATCATGTACATTATCAAAGAAAAATGGTCAACTATTGGTCTAACTTATGCGTTATATTATAGTTCTAGCAGCATAGTAATTGCATCGGGACTTATACCCTCGGCATTTTTATAGTAATTTTTTCGACGTCCAATGGAAATAAATCCTGATTTCAGGTAAAAACCATGCGCGTTGTTGCCATCGCGAACTTCAAGGAAGATTTTCGTCCGTCCCGCCCGTCCCGCCCGGTGAATTGTCTCTGACAATAAAAGTTTCCCGATGCCATGGCTCTGAAGTCTTCGGGCAACGCCAATCATTAGCAATTCTTGATGATCAAGAACCCAGCGGCTCATGGCAAAGCCACAGATGGTATCGCTATCTTTCGCTAGCAATAACTCGCAATCGGGCATTACCAAGCTGGATAGACATTGTGCAGCGGTCCACGCTTCCCCATATCTGGGGTCGAAAGCGTCGTGCATGATAGTCATCATGGCCGCAATATCCCCAGCGTCCCCTTCGACGACGCGGATCATTTGAGCAAGGTTGCGGGCTTTGCGTCCGGCGCCCGGCCATAGATTGGCGTCGCTGGAAGCGGAGGCGTTGCAGACAGAAGTGCCCATTGGCGCGCATTGGGTAACAGTTCCAGCCATTGGCGGTCGGCGCGTTGGGGATCAATATCGCCTGCTACTATTTCGGCCGTGGCAAGGCGCGGTAGGTCATCGGGCAGGATGGAGCGCACAGGCGCACGCGAATGTCCATGCGCATCAAATGCCTCAAAGAAATACTCGCCATGGCCACCAGTCATGACAACGTCTATGGCAGTGGCTTCGGGTAGTGTTGAACGTCCCATCGCAGCCACCAAAGCAAGGCAACCATAGCCGTGCACATCAATGTGCCATGCTAGGCCCAAAGCTTTTGCGGCGGCAACGCCCACGCGAATACCTGTAAAACTGCCCGGTCCGACATTGACCAACACCTGGTCCGCCTTGCCGTTACCGGGCAATGCGGCGATCAGGGGAAGCAAACGTTCGGCATGGCCGCGGCCAATGACTTCATGTTCAGCCGCTAGAACATAGTCGTCATCAAGCAAAGCGACCGAGCACGCGCACGTCGCTGTATCGATGACCAATGTCCGCATGACCGTTCGTTGGCCGCTTGATTACAGAATGCTGTTAAAGCGGTCGAACGCGGGCCTTGGGCTGCGTTCGAAGATGCTCGCTTTGTCGCCATAGCCCAAGGTGCAAATGAAGTTGGATTGCACTTTAGTACCTGCAAAAAATGCTTCGTCCACTGCGGCATTGTTGAACCCTGACATAGCGCCCGTATCTAATCCGAGGGCGCGCGCCGCGAGCATGAAATATGCACCCTGCAAGCTACTGTTGCGGAA
>CAIPUN010000024.1 GCA_903868245.1 uncultured Sphingomonadales bacterium
CTTGGAATAACCGTTGCCAACGCAGCTATGCGTTGTTTGTCGAAACATATAAGGCATCAGTCTGTATTGTTGCGCACCGGCATTTGCGATATTCTATATGGCAATAAAGCGTTTACCCCTTTCAGGTTCCGCGGGTTGCGGATAGTGACTTATTAGGGTAATACAGCCATAATTTGAACAACATAAGGGAGTATTCGCTCCCTGAAGCTTTTATTTGGAATTCCGGTATGAATTACGAGACGACGATGAGCGCTGAGCTAGATGGCGATATCCTGCAGGATAGCCACGATCGGAACCAGCGTCGGATCCGCATTGCGACCATTATCGTTGCGATTTTGATTATAGCGGGGGCCGCATATTATTTTTTCGGTAGCAGCAATAATGCGCCCACCGATGCGGATAAAGCTGGGCAGGCCCAGACCGTGACCGTCGTCGCGCCGGGCCGTGATAATGTGGTGCGCGCGATTAACGCGACCGGCACCTTGGCCGCGCGTCGCGAAATTCCCGTTGGCGTCGTTGGCGAAGGCGGGCGCGTGCTGCAAGTTTATGTCGATGCAGGGGATTGGGTTACGCAAGGCCAAGTTTTGGTGAGCGTTGACCGGTCGGTACAAACACAGCAGGCCGCCGCATTGGAGGCACAGACTAATGTCGCCCGTGCCGACCTGCAGCTTGCCCAAAACGAACTCGACCGCGCCATGCAGTTGGTTGAGCGAGGTTTTGTTTCCAAGGCTGATGTTGAACGCAAGACCGCCAACCGCGACGCAGCCCGCGCGCGGGTGAATGTCGCCAACGCGCAACTTGGCGAAACCCGCGCGCGTAATGCGCGTCTGGACGTCCGTGCGCCTGTGTCTGGCTATGTTTTGGAACGCAATGTGGAGACTGGACAAACGGTGTCCGCAGGCAGTGGCATCTTGTTCCGCATCGCCAAGGATGGACAGTTGGAACTGCAAGCAAAGCTGAGCGAAGATGATTTGGCGCAGATTTCCGTCGGCATTCCTGCATCGGTGACCCCAGTTGGCGTTGATCGGGTGTTTGAAGGCAATATCTGGCAGATTTCTCCGATGATTGACGCGCAAAGCCGTCAGGGCATGGCCCGTATTGCCTTGCCATTTGACAAGGCATTGCGCCCCGGTGGCTTTGCGTCTGTTGAAATCAAATCGGGTGAAATGAAGGCGCCTGTCTTACCGGAATCTGCAGTTCAAACCGGCCGTAATGGCAGCTTTGTGTATATCGTTGGCAAAAATAACAAGGTGCAGCAACGTCCCGTCAAGGTCGGATCTGTCACCGCCAATGGCCTGATTATTGAAGAAGGCTTGGACGGCAGCGAGCGCGTCGTTCTGTATGCGGGCGGCTTCCTCAACCCGGACGAAACGATCAATCCCAAACTGTTGAAAAAACAGTAAGTCGTTGGACCATTCGGGATATACATCATGAATTTAAATAACATTTCTGCATGGTCCATTCGCAATCCGGTGGTGCCGATCGTCTTATTCGTCGCACTCACCATTGCCGGAATCATGTCATTCATGAACATGGATGTACAAAATGATCCTGATATTGAATTTCCGGTTGTTGTTGTCTCGATTTCACAACCCGGCGCTGCGCCGAGTGAAATCACCACCCAGATAACGCAAAAGGTTGAATCCGCGATCCGCAGTGTGCAGGGCGTGCGCAACATTGATGCCAGCTCGAGCGAAGGCAACACAACGGTTAGCGCCGAATTCGAAATTGGCGATGACATCAATGCCGCGGTCAGCGAAGTGAAAAACGCCGTCGATCAAATTCGCAGCGACCTGCCCGACGGTATCTTGGAACCGCAGATTTTCAAGGTGGCTACATCCAGCGACCCAATCGCATATTTCGCGGTAGAAGCCAGCGACATGACACTGGAACAATTGAGCTGGTTCGTGGACGATAGTGTTGCCCGCCGCTTGCTGTCGGTCGAAGGCATGGCATCGGTTAGCCGCAATGGCGGTGTAAACCGGGAAATCCGCGTTGTGCTTGACCCTGCAAAAATGCAGTCATTGGGTGTCAGCGCCAGCCAGATTAACTCTGTGCTGCGTCAACAAAATATCAACGCTTCGGGCGGTCAATCGCAAATTGCCGGATCGCGCCAGTCGGTCCGCGTTTTGGGCAACGCAACGGACGCCTTTGCCCTCAGCCAAACACAAATCAGCTTGGGCGGCGGTCGCTCTATCAAGCTGGCCGATGTGGCTGAAGTCACCGATGGGTTTAGCGAACAACGCGCCATGGCCTTTGCTGGCGGCAAGCAAGTCGTCACCTTTGGCATGTCGCGCGCCAAGGGTGCATCCGATGTGACTGTCTTCGATGATGCGATGATCAAAATCGCCGAAATCGAAAAAGAAAATCCCGGCGTCAAATTCATCACTTTGTTCAACAGTGTCGATTATACCAAGGGCCAGTATAAAAGCTCCATGGCAGCGATGATCGAAGGCGCCCTGCTCGCCATCGTTGTCGTGTTCCTGTTCCTGCGCGATTGGCGTGCCACGATTATCTCGGCGATTGCCATTCCCTTGTCTGCCATTCCGACCTTCTGGTTTTTGGACCTTTTGGGTTTCACGCTGAACACCATGTCGCTTTTGGCGCTCGGTCTAGTAGCCGGGGTGCTCGTCGATGACGCCATTGTGGAAATTGAAAATATCGTCCGGCATATGCGGATGGGTAAATCGGCTTATCAGGCATCGATTGATGCCGCTGATGAAATCGGCTTGGCCGTGGTTGCCACCACATTTTCCATTGTCGCGGTGTTCTTGCCCGTTGGCCTGATGCCGGGCGTTGCCGGTCAGTTTTTCAAGAATTTCGGTCTGACTGTCGTTGCTTCGGTTCTCATGAGCCTTGCGGTGGCGCGCATGATTACACCCATGATCGCTGCCTATTTCCTGAAAGCCGACGGCATGGCCGAACATGGCGAGGCGGGCTGGATCGAACGATATATGAAAATCCTGCGCTGGTCACTTGGCCACCGCCGTTGGATGATGGGCATTGGCGCATTGTCGCTCGTGCTGACGATTGCCTTGCTGATCGTCTTACCAAAGCAATTCTTCCCCGATGGCGATACCGATTTTAGCCGTATTCGGATCGAAATGGTTCCCGGTACCACTTTAGAACGCACGCGTGAGATTAGCAGCGAGGCCGCCGCCATTATCGAAAAGCAGCCAGAGGTCGAAACCGCGTTGCAAAGTGTCCGCGAAGGCGGCGCCAGCATTTTCATCACCTTGAAAAAGGACCGCGAACGGACCAGCCAGGAATTTGAAGAAGACCTGACCCCCTTGCTGACCAAGATCGCTGACGCGCGCGTGACGTTTCAGGCCAATGGCCCCGGTGGCGGCGGCTCAGGGCGCGATGTGTCGGTGATGCTATCCGGATCGGATCCCAAGAAACTGGACGAGACAGCCGCTATATTGGTTGAGCAGATGAAGACGCTGCCCGAACTGCGCGCACCGCGCATTTCAGCCGATTTACAACGTCCTGAATTGATCATCACGCCGCGCACGGATTTGGCGTCACAGCTTGGGGTGTCAACTATAGCGTTGAGTCAGACCATTCGCATCGCAACGCTGGGTGATATTGACCAGAATAGCGCGAAATTTTCGCTGTCGGATCGTCAAATCCCGATCCGCGTGATGCTGGCCAAGGAATCGCGTCAGGACTTGGATGTCATCCGCAACCTGCCCGTGCCATTGGCAAGCGGCGGGTCTGTGCCACTGTCCCGCGTGGCCGACATCAGCTTTGGTGCTGGTCCGACATCGATTCAACGCCGTAATCAGAATTTCCGTATCTTCATCGGCGCGGATTTTGCACCGGGTATCGTTTCGTCCGAGGCGGACAAGAAAATCAACAAGCTTCCTATCATGGAGAATCTGCCAACGGGCGTGTCCCGCGCACCTTTCGGGTCCCAAGAATGGGAGCAGGAAATGCAGCGCGACTTCCTTGCTGCCTTGGTTTCCGGAACCTTGCTGGTGTTTGCGGTACTGGTGCTTTTGTACCATCGCTTTATGTCGCCTTTGGTCAATATGGGGTCCTTGTTGCTTGCGCCCTTGGGCGGCTTGCTGGCGCTGGGTCTTGTGGGTCAGCCCATATCCATGCCGGTCTTCATTGGCATTTTGATGCTCTTTGGCATCGTCGCGAAAAACTCGATTTTGTTGATCGACTTCGCGATTGAGGAAATGGCGCGTGGCGTGCCCAAATTCCAAGCGATTATGGAGGCCGGGCATAAACGCGCACAGCCGATCGTCATGACCACCGTTGCCATGACCGCCGGGATGGTTCCCACCGCTTTGTCCTTGGGCGGTGACGGCCAATGGCGATCGCCCATGGGCACGGTCGTGATCGGTGGTCTCATCGTATCAACCTTGTTGACCTTGCTCATCGTCCCTGCGGGTTTTAGCTTGGCCGACGGTTTTGAAAAACGTGTTGGACCATGGCTGCGCACGCGATTGCTGACCTATGATCCCGATAAGCATAAAGAGAATGTTCCAGAAGCCGCCAAGCCAACGGACAAGGCACCGGGCAAAGGCGACTTGGGCGGATTACAACCGGCAGAGTGAGCTGGTCGCAGCGCCGCCACTAAAATTCGTCATCCTGAACTTGTTTCAGGATGAAGCACCACCGTCGCCTGTTATCCTGAAACACGATCAGGATGACGATGTGTTGGGATTGTTAGATGGGTGGCGTTTTTTGCACACTGCGTTAAGGTCAACTGTGTGAAAGCTATCAACCAACTCGGTCTGTCGGAAAAAGCTCGCTATGCGGAGCGGGATGCCGAGCTGCGGCGCATGCGGATCATCGCAACGGGGTTGTTGTTGTGCATGGCCGCGTTGTTCGTTTTCGGGAAATATATGGAAACCCGCTATGACGGCTATTGGGGCTTTTTAAGGGCCTTTGCCGAAGCGGGGATGATTGGTGGCCTCGCCGACTGGTTTGCCGTCACAGCGCTCTTCAGGCACCCTTTGGGCATACCCATTCCGCACACCGCGATCATTCCGAATAACAAGGAACGCCTTGGCCGCACTTTGGCCAGCTTCCTGCGTACCAATTTCCTTACAACAAAGGTCGTGGCCCGCCGCGTTCAGCGCATGGACGTGGCTGGCGCCATGGGTAAGTTCCTAAGCGCGCCATCGGGCGGCGAAGGCCGGATGCGTATGGGGGCATCGCGTTTGATCGGGGATATCATCGCCGCGCTTGACGATGAACGATTGGGCGGCATCGCCAAAGGCGCGATCCGCAAGCAACTCGATAAGCTCGATATTGCGCCCCTGCTGGGTCAGCTGCTGACCGCGATGATCCGCGAGCGGCGTCATATCCCTGTGCTCGACAGCATCATCAAATGGGCGTCGGCAACATTGGAGGCCAATGAACATCTCATCCGCGAAATGGTGGAGGAACGCGCCAATACGCTCATGCGTTGGACGGGCCTAGACGACAAATTGGCCAATGCCATCGTCAAAGGTCTGAATAAGCTGCTTCATGAAATGGCCGAAGACCCTGACCATCCCTTACGCGAAAAGGGCGAAGAGGGGCTCGCCAAGCTGGCCCATGACCTGCGCCATGACAAGGAATTGCAAGCCAAGGTCGCGCATTGGAAGGGGCAGTTATTGGAAAATCCAGCCATGGGCAAATGGATCAACAGCCTATGGGACCAAGGTCGCGATGGGCTTCTCAAGGCCGCGCGCAACCCCGATGCCGCATTGGCGGGCAGCTTTGGCGATGCGCTCATCAAGCTGGGCAGCAATTTGCAAGCCGACACAAAGCTGAAACACCAAATCAACCGCTTCGCCCGCCGCGCGATTGTCGGCACGACCGAAAATTACGGCGACAATATCGTCCGGTTGGTGTCCGATACTGTCGCCCGCTGGGACGCATCCACCATCACCGACCGCGTCGAAAACGCCGTGGGCAGTGACCTTCAGTTTATCCGTATCAACGGTACCTTAGTCGGCGGTCTGGCGGGGATCATCATCCACGCTGTCGGTCTGTTGATTTAACCGCGCGATAAGCCCGAAATCATCCATGCTGTTGGTATTGGCAAATTTATCGGCTTAAGCCGCCTTGCGTGCTTCACCTGTGCCGCGATCCAGAAACGCGCGGATCGCCGATATGCTTTGTTCGACATGGCTTAACAGGAACAAATGCCCGCCATTTTCGACGACGAACAATTCGCTGTTCGGGATCAGGAAGTTTAAAAACTTGCCATTGGCGAGCGGCACAATCTGGTCATCATCGCCCATCATGATCAACGTTTGGGTTTTCATAAACGGCAGAAACGGCGCGCTGGTCCATCCCATCATCGCCATCAATTGATAGAAATATCCAGTCTTCGACGGCGGCGTAATGCGGCCAATATGCTCGGCCTTATTGCCCACCATACCGCCATATAAAGTCTTGAAATGCTTTGCCATGAAATCAGGGTCTATATAGCGGCGCGGGTCCGCCATTTTGACGAGCGCCGCCGGATTGCCGGGTACCATCAACATGCCGGCGCTGGTCGCGACCAGGATAAGCTTGTTGGTGCGCGCACCGTTTTGCAGCGCAAATTGCTGCGCCATTGCGCCGCCCCAGCTGACGCCCATGACATCGACAATGGGCATTTCAAACCGGTCCAGCAGCAGCGCCGCAATCCGCGCCATCAACAGGGCATTATAAGGCACTACCGGATCAGGTGATCCGCCAATGCCGGGCATGTCAAAGGTGATAAAATCGCGATCATCGAGCAATTCGGCCATTGGCGCCATCGCCTCAATATTCGCGCCAATGCCGTTGAAGAACAATATCGGAAGCTTCGCCGTTGCCTTCGACGCCCGCCAAATCGCTACCCGCAATGTCCGTCCGTCAACGGTCTCCATGCTAAACTTCGGCGCGCGGTTTTTGGTCATATGCGTTCCTTTGGTCCCAATTGGGACATGGAGTAAGGTTTAACCGAACGATTAGGGGGCGCAAGCCAATTTCTGCCCCTCACTCCAAAACATACAGGCCCGGTGCGGCTTCCATCGCGGGATGGGCCTTGCTGCCTAACGCCTTCGGCGCGGCCATTTCTGCGCCGGATCGCGCGTGAAGCCATTGCATCCAGTGCGGCCACCAGCTTCCGGCGACCTCTTCGCTGCCCTTCATCCATTCGGTGACATCGGCGGGCGCTTTGCCTTCGCTATGTTTCCAATATTTCGCCTTGGGGTTGCCCGGCGGGTTCAGGATTGCTTGCATATGGCCAGCCTGGCTGAGGATGAATTCGACATTTTTGCTGCCGAACAATTGCGTCGAACGATAGCATGCGCGCCAAGGCGTGATATGGTCCGTTGTCCCGCCCAGAACGAACAGGTCGCCCGTCACCTTGGTGAGGTCAAGCGTGTGTCCCGCAATGTCGAACGTGCCTGGTGCGGCATAGGCATTGGCTTCAAACAGCTCCAAGAAATCACCCATCAAGGCCGAAGAAAGGTTGGTCGCATCGGCATTCCAGAACAATATATCAAAGGCTGGCGGATCATCACCGAGCAGATAATTGTTGATGACATAATTCCAGATGAGGTCATTGGGCCGCAACCATGCAAAGCCGCGGGCAAGGCTGCTGCCTTCAATCACGCCTTTCTTCGCCGCACGCTGCCGTGCCAGCGCGATGCCATTGTGCGACACAAGGCTCGACGCCTCGGTATCTCCGGGCTTGGGTTCCAGCACGCATACCATCATGGTCACGGCATTGGCGCGGGTGTCGCCCATAGACGCCAGTTTTGACAGCAACACCGACATGGTCTGCCCGCCCGAGCAGCCGCCCGAAATATTGACCTTGTCGCTGCCGGTAATTTCACACACCACATCCAGTGCCTTGATGCAGCTTTCGATATATTCGGCCATGCCCCACACGCCCATATCCTCGGTGGGGTTACGCCAGGAAATCATGAATGGCTGAATGCCATGATCAGTCTGCCATTTGATAATCGATTTTTCTGGCGACAGATCGTTGATATACATTTTGTTAATCTGCGGCGGAATGGTCAGTTGCGGCGTTGCGAACACCTTGTCGGTCGTGGGCGCATATTGGACAAGTTCAAAGCGTTCGTCGCGATACACCACCGCGCCCTTGGCCGTTGCGACATTCTCGCCAAGCTTGAACGGCTTTTTGTTCACCTGGCTCACCATCATATCGTTGTGAACCATGTCATTATACGCGTTTTTCAGGCCTTTCACGAGGCTGAGCCCGCCCGAATCTACCAACCGCTTTTGCGCGGTCGGGTTCCCGATCAGGGTGTTGGTCGGTGACATCGCATCAATGATAATTTGCGAAATGAAATTTGCGCGGTCGCGTTCAAGCGCGTCGAGTTCCAAATCCTCAATATAGCTTTTAACGCCCTTTTGCACCGCCAGATAATATTGCGCGCCTGCCTTGAAAAACGGGTTAAACGTCCATGCCGGATCCATGAAACGCTTGTCCTTGGGATCAGGTGCAAGGTCCGATTTTCCGGTCATAATCTTGACCACATCTTCGGAAAAGCTGGTCGTTGCCTTCCATGCCTTGTCGGGATTGGCGGCCGTCTGGCGCAGCATCAGGCCAATCGCGCCAATAAAATCTTCCCGTGCCAATCCAGCCAGCGGACCAAGCGCCATGGTGGCATCATTGGCAGCGTCAAATGCGCCCGCGACGCCCGAAAATGGCGCGCCTTTCTTTTGCGATTTCTTTTTGCCAGTCTTCGCGCTGCCGCCCGTCTCCGCCTTGCTCGCCATGGTCAACTCCTCTTTTCCCATCCGAAAGATTGCACGACATGCGACCTGCGTCAAACACTCCGCGCAATGTTAACAATTGCAAATAAACATATCAAAACTGGAGGCAAGCCACTGCGACGATTAACACGCATATGACGGAGCAATGTTGAGCCAGGCATATACGGGCAAAATGGCGCTGCGGCATTTCAAATCGGATGAAGAATGCCCGCAAATGGCATCCTCCTGCCGAAATTGGGTTCTGCACCTACGGCATCTAAATGCCTGTTGGAGCACGCGCAAAGTCGGCAGCCCCTGCACACACAAAAGTCGGATCATGCGCAACTTTTTCAACACATTCGCCTTTACCCTCACGTTCGCTTCGGCGCTTGGTATCACAGCATATGCGACCACGGCGCCGGCATATGCCACAGAAGCGAAAAATACGGCGGATATGGTTGCGACTGCTGACGAAAAGCTGAAGACGGAAATTGAGGGCTATTGGAAGAAATTTCCCGGTCGTGCAGGGATCGCGATCTACACGCCTTTTTCCGACGAAATCATCGGAAAGCGGCAAACCGAGCGTTTTCCGCAACAAAGCGTCTCCAAAATGTGGGTCGCGTTGACGATCTTGGAACAAGAAGCAGCGGGCAAATTTTCGTTGGATAAACGCATTCGCGTCAGCCGCGATGACATTGTTGTCTTCAGCCAACCGCTAAAAAGTTATCTCGACGGGCGGGACTCCTTCGATATGTCGTTACGCGAACTGCTCGCGCATTCTATCAATGCCAGCGACAATCTCGCCAATAACGTCCTTTTGCGCGTTGCGGGCGGCCCGCAAGTGATCAACCAAATGCTTGAGCGTCGCAAAGTGCAATCCATTCGTTTTGGACCCGGCGAAGTCCTTCTGCAAAGCGCCATTGCCGGTCTGGAATGGCAACCCGAATATCGCAAAGGCAACGCATTCAAAGCGCAGCGTTCAAGGATCCCAATGTCGAAAAGGAAGACCGCACTGGACGCCTATCTCGAAACGCCGCTCGATGGCGCGGCCCCGGGCACAATCGCCTTGGTACTGAAACGTTTTAGCGAACGTGATGCCAATGATCCGGGTGCCAAATTGCTGAAGTTGATGGCTGGCACCTATACAGGGCGCACGCGTTTGCGGTCTGGTCTCGCCCCAGGGTGGCGCCTCGCGCATAAAACGGGAACTGGGCAAGTTCTGGAATCAATATCAACTGCCATCAACGATGTTGGTGTCATGAAAGCGCCAGACGGATGCGTATATCCTGTGGCGGTGATGATTGCAGAAACGCGTGCCGGTAGAGAAGTGACAAATGGTTTCATGCAAAATGTCGCCCGTGCCATCACGCGCCACCACGACTTCATTCACCCAAAGGCGAAAGC
>CAIPUN010000025.1 GCA_903868245.1 uncultured Sphingomonadales bacterium
ATGATTTCTGGCTGCAGTAAGAGATCAGCGCGCAGCATTCCTACGCCAGCAGGCAAGTTATTTGCATCATAGAAAAATTCACGACGCGAACTCACGCGATCTGTGTCGGTATAATTGCTACCTACCGTTACATTCACATCGGGCGTTAACTTGTAACTGACGTCGACGCCGCCAGACAGAAGCTCTTCAGTCAATTTTGAGAAAACTACGCGCGCGTCGCCGCGTTGACGGTTCAACACGTTGACAAAATACTGCCCGGTCGGGTCAGAAGCCGAATTGGTTCGGACATATTCAGTCGAGAGCTCATAAGGTGCATCACGTTGCGACTTTGCATATGCGGCACGCACATCAATGTCCAAATCAGCCATTGGTTCAAATTCACCAACCACCTGAGAATTCAACAATTGCCGTTCATACCAAGCCGTTTTTTGGCGCATGATGTCGGCCGGACGTTCGTCTATCTTGCCAATGCTAAGTCGGCCTTGCTTGACTGTATCGTGGATATACAGGTTGGTCCAACGGATCTTGTTCTCGCCAAATTCAAATCCGAGACCGAGCAGGCCATTGGCAACGATGCGTTGGTCCGTGCTGACTTGGTGGAAATCTGAGTCAACGGACGAAATATCTGCGCTTAACGAACGTTGCTGAATGGTGTCACGCGTCGACCATTTGTTGCTGAAGCCACCACCTGCGATAAAACCTAATTGTGATGCACCTACATCAAAAGTTTTTCCGCCTGAAAACGAAAATGATGCGTTAACAGGAAGCTTCGTGTCGCTTTGCAAAATTGCATTCCGACCAGTGACAATTCCCTTACCCACGTCCTGTACATTGACCTTACCGGAGCTAAGACGCTCACCACTTGCAATGAAACTATTCAGTGCAGGGGTCAAATCGCGGTTTGCATTGGTATAACCAGACCAATCGGTAGAACTACCATAATAGGTATAGCCTAAACGCCCTGAGGTCTCGCTATCCCCCGACACGCTCCCACCGATTGTGAAAAATGGATCACGTGGTGTCGCTTTGGTGGTAAGGTTAATCACGCCACCGCCAAATTCACCGGGATAATTTGCTGAATAGCTTTTTTGAACTAGGGATGATGCAATCACCCCCGTCGGAAATAGATCCAGAGGAACAACGCGCTTGAGCGGCTCGGGGCTCGGAAGCGACGAGCCGTTTAAAAGCGCTAGCGAATAGCGATCACCCAGACCACGCACATATACATAGCCGCTACCAACGACACTAAGGCCGGTTACGCGTCCCAATGCGCCAGCGATATTTCCTTCGCCCGTACGCGCAATATCTGCGCTCGATAGTACTGAGACAACTTGAGGGGAAGATTTTGCGACATTGCGATCGAGATAGCCTCGAACGACAATCTCGCCACCTGGTGCCGATATCTCGAGATCTTCTTCAGGCTGGGTTACTTCCGTTGCCGCGGGTTCAGCTTCTACGGCGGCCGATTGCTCAACCTCTGCCGGTGTAGGCTCTGCCGTTTGCGCTAGTGCCATGTTTGGTGCGACGAACGCAGTTGTGAAAAGCAGCAAGCTTGCACGCTTAAGTGAATACGACATTGGATTTCCCTATTTCCGATTGAAAAAGGGTGGAGCGTGACCGGTTAGGCCGCGCTCCACCCATATCATGGCTCGCAGCTTAGTATGTAGGCAGC
>CAIPUN010000026.1 GCA_903868245.1 uncultured Sphingomonadales bacterium
CTGTTGTTGCTTCTTCAGCACCTGAGCAAGCAGCCAAACCGAGCGAAGCGGCAAGAACGAGAGATACAGCAATTTTCTTCATATGGGAAACCCCCTAGCAAAACTTATGAAAACCTGACAGGCACGTTGCAAGAATTGCAGCTTGCCTGCGAAAAGCCCTCTAGCCCGTTCATAATTCGCTGGCAATGCGCTTTTTCATTTCGGCAGAATGTTACATGGCTGTTTGGGGCTTATGTCTACTATAACGGTAGAAAATATGGCGAATTTGTGCGGATTGACTTGATATAAAGAATTCTTTATATCCATCTCAAATGATCAGTTTGTTGAACATCATGCGGGCTTTAGCGGACCCTACACGGTTACGAATCGTGTTTCTAGTGCGTCGGCTCGAGCTATCTGTAGGCGAATTGGTCCAGATACTCGACCAGAGCCAGCCCCGTGTTTCCCGGCATATCCGGATCCTCGATGAGGCCGGGCTTTTGGAGCGTCGCAAGGAAGGAAGCTGGGTATTCTTAAGGCCTAGTGGGATGTTAACCGACGGCTCGCTCGCATCTTTATTGGCAGAGGCCGATGTGTCGCAGGCCAAGGCGTTTCAGCGGGACCTGCTTCGACTAGATGAAGTCCGCAACGCGCGCACCGACATGGCAGCGCAGTATTTTGCGGCGCATGCTGATGAATGGGATTCACTCAGATCATTGCACATTGCCGATTCGGAAGTTGAGGCGCGTCTAGCGCAAGTTCTGCATAGCGCCCCCTTAGGTCAGGTCCTTGATGTGGGCACAGGCACTGGGCGCATTGTCGAATTGTTTGCGGCCGGTTCCAGTCGGCTTGTCGCGATAGACAGCAGCCCCGAAATGCTGCGGCTTGCCCGCGCGAAAATTGCTAACTTAAGTCCCGAAATCGCCAATAAGGTCGATATCAAGCTTGGTGACTTCAATATGCTACCCGTGGCTGATGGTGAATTTGACACGGTCATCTTTCACCAGGTCTTGCATTATGCGCAGCACCCCGAAGCCGTCATTGCCGAAGCGATCCGCACGCTTACGCCGGGTGGCCGTCTGGTCATCGTTGATTTTGCCGCGCATGATCTGGAAGAATTGCGCACAGTGCATGCCCATGCCCGGCTTGGCTTCTCGGATGACTTCATGAAAAAGGCATTTAATGGTCAAGGTCTGCAGATGGTGCATCAAACCGCACTTGAGGCAGGCGCTTTGGTGGTCAAAATCTGGTTGGGCGAGAAGCTCTCGGGGCAGCAACCGCATCCTACAAATAACTTCAACCCAAAAAACAATTTAAGGATCGTCGCATGATTCTCCCACTTGCACAGATGCAGGAGGCCAGCCGGGCTGTTGCCTCGCCGCTTTTTGCGGGGCTTCCCGGCGATTGTGAAATTAGTTTCGAATTTTTCCCGCCCAAAACGGAGAAAATGGAAGAGCAATTATGGGATTCGGTCGTGACCCTTTCGCCGCTGGGTCCACGCTTTGTCTCGGTTACTTATGGTGCAGGAGGCACAACCCGCGAACGCACGCATAACACCGTGGCGCGCATCGCCCGCGAGACCGCTATTCCGGCAGCCGCCCATTTGACCTGCGTCGAGGCATCCAAGGGTGAAATTGCCGATGTCGCCAACGCTTATTGGGAGGCGGGGGTTCGCCATATCGTTGCGCTGCGCGGGGACGCGCCTAATTCTGACGGCCAATTTGTACCGCATCCCGACGGCTACGCCAGCGCAGCGGAGCTGGTGGAAGGGTTGCGCAAACTGCACCCGTTTGAAATTTCGGTCAGCGCCTATCCAGAAACCCATCCAGAGGCTTTGTCGGCTGCGGCAGACATTGATTTTCTCAAGCGCAAGCTAGACTCCGGCGCGAGCCGCGCAATAACGCAATTCTTTTTTGAACCCGAAACATTCTTCCGTTTCCGCGATGCGGTTGCCGCGGCTGGCATTGATGCCGAGATCGTGCCGGGC
>CAIPUN010000027.1 GCA_903868245.1 uncultured Sphingomonadales bacterium
ACGGTTGCGGAACCCGCGACATGACCGCGCCCATTACGCTGAACCGTATTCATCACGTCGCCTACCGGTGCAAGGACGCACATGCGACCGCGAATTGGTATGCGCAAGTGCTGGGCATGGAATTTACCACCGCCTTTGCCGAAGATCATGTGCCGTCCACAGGCGAATATGACCCCTATATGCATATCTTCTTGGATTGCGGCGGCGGCAATGTTCTCGCTTTCTTCGAACTGCCGAACCAGCCCGAAATGGCTAAAGACCCCAACACGCCGGCCTGGGTGCAACATATCGCGTTTGAGGTTGCAGATCTGGATGCGTTACTGGCAGCGAAGGCGCATATTGAGGCGCAAGGCATTGATGTCGTTGGCCCGACCTTTCACGGCATATTCCGGTCGATCTATTTCTTCGACCCCAATGGCCATAGGTTGGAGCTTGCATGCAACATTGGCACGGCGGAACAATATGCCGAATTGAAACGCGTCGCGCCGTTGATGTTGCAGGAATGGAGCGAGACCAAAAAAGCCCCGCGCCATGCCGATTGGCTGCATATTGATCCGGATAAGCTGCCCTAATCCGTCACGTCTGCGCGCAGCGCCGAGATATGTTCAGGACCAATCCCGCAACAGCCGCCCAATATGGAGGCGCCTGCTGCGTGCCAAGCTGCCGCGAAGCGGGCATAGCCTTTGGGCGTCAAATCTGCGCGGATTGGGCTGAGACCCGAATTGGCTTCGGCATCGGCGGCCATGGGAGGGAAGGCATTGGCATAGACGCCGATACGGATCGCGCTGTCCGCCCCCAGTTGCGCGCGCGCGCTGCGTACGGCGGCTTCCATCACCTCAGGCTGGCTGCAATTGAACAGAAGCGCAGCCGCGCCCACCTCTTGCGCAAGGCGGGTGGCCTGAACCACGCTCTCGCCGGAGCGCAGGGCGGGTTCATTCATGGCTGCCTCGTCCTCCAATGTGAAAGAAAGCCATAATGCTTTGCCCGTCGGGGCAGTGAGCTCGGCGCAAAGGCGGGCTTCCGCCAGTGACGACAGCGTTTCGGCAAGCCAATGGTCAATGTTCGGAGCCAATGCGCCAATCAGAACTTCAAGGATAAGACGAGAGCGATCAAGATCGACAAGATCAGGGCGGTAGGAGCCACAAACAGGCGGCAGCGATCCGGCGACGCGCACAGCATGTGGCGATGCATCCGCCACGTCGCGCGCCAATTGCCCGGCGCGCGCCGCGAGCGACGCGCCTTCGCTCGCAAAACGTTCCGCACCGATATGAAAGGGCACAACTGCATAAGAATTGGTGGTTATGATGTCTGCACCCGCATCGACATAAGCGCGATGGACTGCGCTAACGAACTGCGGTGCTTCTATCAGCGCCAGCGCTGACCATTCGGGCTGGCGAAAGGGCGCGCCACGCCGCGCAAGCTCACGGCCAGTGCCGCCATCAAGTATCAAAAGGGCGTCGGTCATCGAAGGCAGATTAGCATGACGCGTATCGCAGCGACAGAGAGAGATTATCTTCGGGTTTGCGGTCAGCGTGAACATGGACATGGGCACTTGCAACATGGCATGCCCACCGCCTAACGTATGATGCATGGATCAGGCCATGCATCATGGATGTGTTCCTTGAAGTTTCTGTGCGCGTTGGGGATAAAATGGCCGATAAAAAATTTGATATAATCGTATATGGGGCCACCAGCTTTGTCGGCCAGATCATAACGCGTTACATGCATGAGCAGTTTGCAGATGGATCCATCGTCTGGGCAATCGCAGGCCGCTCCCTTAGTAAGCTTCAACAGGTCAGCGATGCGATAGGGCTTTCGGGCGTTGAAATCATTGTTGCTGATGCATCCGACGAAAGTGCCTTAAGGCAAATGTGTGCTCAAACCACAGTAGTTATGTCAACGGTCGGTCCCTATGCGCTTTATGGCGACTTACTGGTAAAGATATGCGCCACAACGGGGACCCATTATTGCGATCTAACAGGCGAGCCCCAGTGGATCCGCAAAATGCAATTACGGCATGAAGCCGACGCAATCAAAAGCGGCGCTCGGATCGTACATTGTTGTGGCTTTGACAGCATCCCGTCCGATCTGGGTGTGCACTTCCTACAACGCAACGCATCGGAGCAATTCGGCCAAACATGTACGCGGATTGACATGCGGGTTGTCAGCATGAAGGGCGGCGCGTCCGGCGGCACTATCGCCAGCATGATTAACATGGTGAAGGAAGCCGTGAGCGACGCTGATCTGCGCCGCGAACTTCAAGATCCTTACAGCCTATGTCCGCAGAACCATCAATTCATGGTCACGCAACCGGAGGTGAAGATTGCATATGATGCTGTCGCTGGCGGTTGGATTGCGCCTTTTATTATGGCGGGTATCAATACGCGGGTCGTGCATCGTTCCAACGCTTTGAGCAATAACAGCTACGGTATAGAATTTAAGTATGAGGAAGCTGTCGTGACGGGCCAAGGGGGCTCCGGCAAGCGGAAGGCTAAAGCGGCGCATTGGGGCGTGAATGCCCTTATGTTTGGTCTCGCTGTGCCGCCGATCCGCTGGCTACTCGAAACGGCTGTTTTGCCAAAGCCGGGTGAGGGGCCAAGCGAAAAAGCGCAACTTGAGGGCATGTTTGAACTTGTATTCCACGGTTCAACTACAAAGGGTGAAACGATCCGATGCCGTGTCACAGGAAACCGAGATCCGGGCTATGGATCAACTGCAAAAATGTTGTCCCAAGCTGCCGCCTGCCTTGCCAAAGACGTTCCCAAAGCTGTTCCGGGGGGATTCTGGACACCAGCATCGATTTTTGGCGACAAGCTCATCAAGCGTCTGGAGGCGCATGCGGGGCTTACATTTGAGAAGCTCGCTTAGGCATTAAGCATAAATGAATGCCTAATCGGTGATATCTGAAAGTAATGGTAGACGCTGAGGGGTTCGAACCCACGACCCGCTGATTAAGAGTCAGCTGCTCTACCAACTGAGCTAAGCGTCCCCATTGCGGGATGGCCAGATGCACAGTCCCGTTTGGAGCGCCGCCTTTGATGGGTTTAGCTTGCTTTGTCAAGCGGGCCTTGCCTGATTTATTGGAATTGGCCGCGCTTTGCGCCCGGGTGGCGTTCGATGGACATGATGATGCCTACACACAGCATCATGGTCAGCATTGACGATCCGCCGTGGCTAACGAAGGGCAAAGGTATGCCGGCCACGGGCGCGAGGCCCACGACCATCAACAGATTGATCATGATGTAAAAGAAAATGGTGCAGGTCAGGCCTGCAGCGACCAATTGGCCATAGCGGGTCTTGCTCTCCATCGCGACGGTCAAGCCCCAGCGCATGAGCAGAAAATAGAGAAACAGAATGAAAAAGCCGCCAACAATGCCCCATTCTTCGGCCATGGTGGCAAAGACAAAGTCGGTGTGGCCTTCAGGCAGATAATCCAAATGGCTTTGCGTGCCATTACCAAAGCCTTTGCCAAATACACCACCCGAACCAATGGCGATTTTCGACTGGGTGATATGATAGCCAGCGCCCAAAGGATCATTTTCGGGGTTCAGGAAAATGAGAACGCGGTCTTGCTGATAGGGTTTGAGGCCAAAGAAATAGACCAAGGGAGAAAATATGGCGATGGCCGCACCCGCGCCCCAAAAATAGATGAGCGGCAATCCGGCCATAAAACCTACCACGCCCAAGCCAAAGGCATAAGCAATAGCAGCGTCGAAATCAGGTTGGATAATGACCAGCGCGCTTGGCAGCAGCAACAATGCGCCCAAGGGCCAAATGGCATCAAGGCCATATATGCGGTTGGGTGGAAGCCGGTCGAAAAACCACGCTGCGGCCAGAACCATCACGGGTTTCATCAGTTCGGATGGTTGCAGCGTAATGATGCCCAAGTTGATCCAGCGCTGACTACCGCCGCCTATGAAGCCCAATAATTCCACGGCCACTAGCATCAGCAGCAAGAGCAGATAGAGCGGAAAAGTTATCGATTTCCAAAACTCCAACTTCATCCGCGACATGACAATAATCATGCCCAGAAGAACGAAAAAGCGGAGGATATGCTTGCCCGCCCATGGGTCAAAATGCCCACCCGCAGCGGAATAGAGCACAGCAGCGCCAAAGCCGACCAACGCCATCAAGATAAAGATGACGCGCCAGGGCAATGCGGCGATAGGGGCAGGGACGATGCGGTTCATGCCGTTGGATCCAATGGCGGCGGCGGTGCTGTTTGTCCTTGATAAGCGGCATATTTGGCCGCCATGCGCTGTTCAATATTGCCGCCCCAGATGGCCTCCAGCGCCTCCAGCGACGCCATTGCCTGTTCACGGTCGTAAATGAAGGTCAGCACATCCTTGGCAATAGGGGCCGCTGCGCGCGCGCCGCCCATGCCATGTTCGATAACGACCGCTGCACCATAACGTGGTTGATCAACTGGAGCAAAGCAGACGAACAGGCCATGATCGCGATATTTCCATTCGCCGGACTGTCCACGTTGCGAACCTGCGATACGGCGGACTTGCGCTGTTCCAGTTTTTCCCGCCATGGCAATGTTTTCGAGCGACAGCCTGCTGCGCACGGCGGTCCCGTCGCCGTTGACCACCAAATTCATGCCTTCACGCACAACGGCGAGATGTTCTTTAGGAAAGGACAAAGGCTTAGGCGCAGCGCGTTTCTGCTTAAGGATTTCAGGCTCAACGCTTAATCCAGAGGCTATGCGCGCCGCCATGAGACCCAGTTGGAATGGACTGGCGATAATATAACCCTGCCCAATGACGGCATTGAGCGTATCAGAATCCGTCCACTTCTGGTCATATTTGCGCATTTTCCATGTGCTATCTGGAACAGTACCATAACGCTGTGAAGGGAAGGGCAGGGAAAATTCTTGGCCCAGCCCAAGTTCGCGCGCGACAGGGGCAATGTTGTCAAAGCCAATCCTATGCCCCATTGCGTAGAAGTAGGTATTGCAGCTCTTCATGATCGCGGTGGTCATATTTACCGGACCATGCCGCCCCAGACATCTGAAAACACGATTGCCAAGCCGGTAACCGCCGTTGCAATTTACGGTTTCCTCAGGATCGATGCCGTGACGCATCATGGCAAGCCCAGCCATGGGTTTCAGCGTCGAGCCCGGTGGATAAAGCCCCTGAAGCGCTTTGTTCAGCATAGGAATATGATCGTCGCTGTTCAGCATTTTCCATTCGACACGGCCAATACCGTCGGAAAAGCTGTTGGGGTCGTAACAGGGCATGGATGCCATGGTGATGATGTCACCGGTCAGGCAATCGAACACAACTACGGATCCCGATTCAAGGCCGAGTCGCCGCGCAGCGTAATTGTGCAAATCAATATCGATGGTCAGTTGGACGGGCTTGCCGGGCGTATCTGGCCTTGTGGTCAGCTCCCGCACGATTTTGCCGCGCGCGGTAACTTCGGTCCGCTTGGCACCGGGTTCGCCCTGTAGCCTGTCTTCCAGCGTCTTTTCGAGGCCATCCTTGCCAACCTTAAACCCTGGCGTGATCAGCAGTGGATTTTTGTTTTTCTGATATTCCTCTGCCGACACCGTGCCGACATAGCCGATCAGATGTCCGACCGCTGCACCGCTGGGGTAAAAGCGCGAATATCCTTGGCGCGGGCTGACTCCTGGAAGGTCTGGTAAGCGCACGCTCACCGCTGCGAAACGGTCATAATCCAGGCCGTCGGCGACTTGCACCGGTTGGAACCCTTGTGCACTTTTCAACTCGCGATGGATACGGTCGACATCGTCAGTCGAAAGCGCCAGCAACTCGGCCAGCGTCTGAATTGTCTCGTCTTTCCGCGCCAGCCGGTCAGGAATTATGTCGACGCGAAAGTCGGCCCGGTTCGTGGCAATAGGCTTTCCAAATCGGTCAATGAACCAACCTCTACGCGGAGGGATGATAGTCAGGTTGACGCGGTTGCTTTCGGCCAACAGCTTATATTTTTCATTGTCGGCAACAGCGATATAGGACATGCGCGCGGCGACGGTCAGGCCAATTGCCGCCTGTACGCCGCCTACAAAAGCAGCGCGGCGTGTGAAGGTGAAGTCAAGCTGTCCTGATGTAACCTGTTTTTCGACTTTCATGTTGCCAATCGCCAGCTGTCGAGCCGCGCACATATTCGCACGACGAGCGGATATAGCAA
>CAIPUN010000028.1 GCA_903868245.1 uncultured Sphingomonadales bacterium
ATCTAAGGGAGCTGTCCCTGCCTGGGCCGTTTGGGAAACCTTAAGGTCCAGATCACACGGTGCCCACCTGACGTGCTGGCGTCAGAGGATATTCCGGGAAACGACCCATGGTGGTTCCGCCAACATTTTTCAGGAAAAGCTTTGCAACCAGATTTTGACAAGCAGTCGCAGCGGATAGAATTCCGCCAAAAGCGTAACCAATTTGTAGACGCCCTGTCGTCGCAAGATCGCGCGCTCGCTTTTTCCAAAATTCCAAGCCCGCTGGCCCAATTTCTTTTGCCTGGGAAAATCGTGGCCGGTTACATCGCCATTGGCTCAGAGGTTAATCCTGCCGCATTGTTGGCACAGGCGCATAAAATGGGCTGCGACATAGCCCTGCCCCATGTCACCAGCAAGACCGCCCCGATGCGTTTCCTGCGTTGGACGCCCGGTGATGCTTTGGTTCCAGGCCCGTTTGGGCTGCAGCAGCCTGTCGACGATGCACCCTTATGCACGCCAGACATTGTTCTTGCGCCCTTAGTAGCCTTTGACGACCGGTTTATGCGGCTTGGACAGGGAGCCGGACATTATGATCGCGCCTTGAGCTTACTAGACCACGCTGTCGCTATTGGCCTTGCATGGTCCGTTCAACATGCGCCCGCCCTTGCATCCGACATTTGGGACATGCCACTAGACGCTATACTCACTGAAAAATCATGGATGACCTTATGACAACACCACGCAAGCAACCTACTTGGCGGAAACCTGCAGGAATCTTGGTGATATTGCTGATTATATTGGTCTGGTCGGTAGTAATTGTAAGCGCATCCGATTTTATCGGAAGGCAAAGCATCGCAATTCAAAGCATCATCTATTTGGTCGCAGGAATCATTTGGATAGCGCCGATGCGTCCACTGATGATTTGGATGGAGACGGGATCTTTTCGCGCACCACCTCAAGCCTAAAAACTTGAAAGAAGTGGCGCGAGTGACGGGGCTCGAACCCGCGACCTCCGGCGTGACAGGCCGGCGCTCTAACCAACTGAGCTACACCCGCTAACTTGCGGTGGGGGCGCACTATAAGCGGCGCAAGATTCTGTCAACGCCATTTGTCATAAAAGGGCGTATTCGGCGAAATCACCTTTCACCACCTCAAGGCAATATTATTAAAAATGCTGTCATTTTGTATAGATTTATGAAGTTAAGCATATGGTTAAAAATTACTTTTTTTGAAACATATGTGGTTCCATGTTGCAACCCGCCGCGCTGGCTTTCCTAAAGCCTTTGATGTCGAGGTTATTTCAACAGCGCAATCGTCAGGACGCCAGTGCCGCGTTACGCTTTAGTCGGCGAACAACAAAACAGGTGTCTCGATTAGTTTTTTGAGCGCCTGAACATAGCTCGCAGCATCCCAACCGTCGACGACACGGTGGTCGCAACTGATCGATAGGTTCATCAGCTTGCGGGCTTCGATAGTATCGCCAACAAACATAGGCCGTTCGACAATCTTGTTTGGGCCAATAATGGCCACTTCTGGGCGATTGATAACGGGCGTTGTCGCAATTCCGCCGAGTGGGCCTAGTGATGTGATAGTCAGGGTTGAGCCCGATAGCTCTTCGCTTTTTGCGGCGCCGCTGCGCGCCGCTTCGGCCAAGCGCGCAATTTCGGTCGCCAATTGCCAGATATTCAGGTCTTGCGCATCACGGATGACGGGCACCATAAGGCCCGCATTGGTCTGCGTTGCCATGCCTAAATGCACGGCGCCATGACGCGTGACGACGCCGGCTTCATCATCAAAACGCGCGTTGATCATAGGAAATTGCGGAATGGTCTTGCATATTGCAACGATCAACATCGGCAACAAAGTCAGTTTTGGCTTTGCCCCGCGATTGGCGTTTAAGTCTGCGCGCATCGCCTCGATTGCGGTTACGTCGATTTCCTCTACATATGTGAAATGCGGAATGTGCCGTTTTGATGCGGCCATATTATCGGCAATCCGGCGACGCATACCTATGACTTTAATGGCCTCATCTGCGCGACGCGCATTCATATGCGCAGGGCGATAGCCCAATTGTGACCCATAGGTTAGATACGCGTCGAGGTCAGCATGGCGAACATGTCCGCCGGCGGCCTTGACGTCCGCCAAATCGACGCCGAGGTCTTTGGCGCGTTGGCGCACCGCTGGCGATGCCGTGACCTTGTCGGATGCGGGCACTGCATGCGGCACTACCGGGGCAACGGGTGGTGGGGCAATGAGCGGCGGCGTGACTTCAGCCATAGCGATAGGCTCCAGCGGATGCGGTTTATCATCCTCAACAACCGTCAATATCGGTTCTATCGATATCGTTTCAGTTGCAGTCTCAGTTGCAGTCTTTTTGCTAACATCGCCCGCAACCTCAATCTCAACCAGCATCGCGCCAATGGCAATCACATCGCCAGCGTCACCAGCGACCTTAGTGACAACACCCGAAACCGGGCTTTCCATTTCAACCGTTGCCTTGTCGGTCATCATATCTGCCAAGGGCTGGTCTTCAGTGACTTTGTCGCCAACCTGCACATGCCAAGCGACAATTTCGGCTTCTGCAATACCTTCACCAATATCAGGCAGATTGAATGTGAATTTCGGCATCGCGTCAGTCCTTCATGATCTTGTCAAAGGCGCGGGCAAGGCGCACGGGTCCAGGGAAATAGGCCCATTCAAGGCTGTGTGGATATGGGGTATCAAAGCCCGTCACCCGCTCGACCGGCGCCTCAAGATGATAGAAGCAACGCTCCTGCACTTGCGCCGCCAATTCCGCGCCAAAGCCGCTGGTTCGGGTCGCTTCATGCACAACCATGCAGCGACCTGTTTTCTTGACCGACGCTTCGATGGCTTCAATATCGAGTGGTAGCAATGTGCGCAGGTCAATGATCTCCGCGTCGATGCCATGTTCGGAAACAACAGCTTTCACGACATGTACCATAGTGCCATATGTTAAAACAGTAACCGCCGCGCCTTCCCGCACGACCGCAGCCTTGCCGAGTTCGATGCGATAATAATCTTTGGGGACCGCGCTGCCTTCATGCTTAGACCATGGCTCCACAGGGCGGTCATAATAGCCGCTGAAGGGGCCATTATAAATGCGCTTGGGTTCGAAAAAGACAACCGGGTCATTGTCCTCGATCGCCGCGATAAGCAGGCCCTTGGCATCATATGGCGTGGCCGGAATAACAGTTTTAATACCACAGACATGCGTGAATAGGCTCTCAGGACTCTGGCTGTGCGTCTGGCCACCAAAAATGCCGCCACCAAAAGGCGAGCGCACCGTCATGGGGCAAATGAAGTCGTTGGCCGAACGATAGCGCAAACGCGCCGCCTCGCTCACCAATTGGTCAAGACCGGGATAGATATAATCTGCAAACTGAATTTCAGGCACGGGGCGCAAGCCATAAGCCGCCATTCCAACACCAACGCCGATGATGCCGCATTCGCTGATAGGCGTATCGAATACACGTGTCTTGCCATGCTTGGCTTGCAAGCCCGCCGTTGCGCGGAAAACGCCACCGAAATAGCCGACATCTTCGCCCATGATGACGACATCCGGGTCTTTGGCGAGCATGATATCGAGTGCGCTGTTAATCGCCTCGATCATGTTCATCGTTTTTGGGACGGGCGCTGACATCAACGCGCCTCCCAATCGGGACCAAATTTGTCCTGCTGCTCCTCAAGCATTTGAGCGCATTGCTCTTTCAAATGCCACGGCATTTCTTCGAACACATCTTCAAACATCGTCTCGAATGGATGGTGCAGTCCATGACCAAGGATGCCATTTTGTTCGGCTTCTTTTTGAATGGTCTTCACATATTCTGACAGCTCGATGATGAGCGCATCATGCTGCGCATCGCTCCACGCGCCAATGGTAACGAGATGATCTTTCAACCGCGTGACAGGGTCGCCCAGTGGCCACAAAGCATATTCTTCTGCCGCGCGATATGCGCTCGGGTCATCTGAGGTAGAATGCCCTTCCCCGCGATAAGTGAAATATTCGATTAACGTGGGCCCACCATTATTGCGTGCGCGGTTCGCGGCCCATTGCATAGCTGCATAGACCGCGAGCGCATCATTGCCGTCAACGCGCAGGCCAGCGATACCGTAACCAATGGCCCGCGCAGCGAAGGTCGTCCGCTCACTTCCCGCAAAACCGGAGAAGGACGAAATGGCCCATTGGTTGTTCACAACCTGGAAAATAACAGGGGCATTATAGACGGCGGCAAAAGTGAGGGCATTGTGGAAGTCGCCCTCCGCCGTTGACCCGTCGCCACACCAAACCGCAGAAATACGCGTGTCTCCGCGTGAGGCAGAGGCCATTGCCCAACCAACGGCTTGCGGATATTGGGTCGTCAAATTGCCCGATATGCTAAAGAAGCCATAGTCCTTGGCCGAGTACATGATCGGCAGTTGCCGGCCCTTCAGTCGGTCGCCGCGGTTGGAATAAATCTGATTCATCATGTCGACGAGCGGGTAATCACGCGTGATCAATATGCCCTGCTGACGATAACTCGGGAAACACATGTCGTCGAAATCCAACGCCATAGTCGTGGCAACAGACGTCGCCTCCTCGCCAAAGGACTTCATGTAGAAGCTTGTTTTGCCCTGTCGCTGTGCCCGAAACATACGATCATCAAAAGCACGCAAAAGCAGCATCTTTCGCAGCATGACCTGTAGAGTAGCGTTATCTAGGCCTGGGTTCCAGCTGCCCATTGCCTGATGGTCGTCGCCCAGCACGCGGACAAGGCCATAAGCCAATCGGTGTATATCCGCCGGCATCGCATGTTCGTCGGGGCGCGGATAGGCATCCACTGCCGGCACAATGATATCGCCAAAATCGGCGACATCACCGGGACGGAATTTAGGTTCGGGGATGTGCAGATGTAGCGGTGAGAGATTGTCTTTCGTAGATTGCTCCATGTCCATCTCCGCCCACAACTGGCTGAACGACTCAGGCAGTTTATTATCCATGCTTGTTATAATATTTCAAACATAGCTTTAGGTCAATATAGCTGACCTAAATGGCAATTAGACTGCTACAGGCGCAGAAATATGAGCCTGCGGATGATAATCAACGACATCGAAATCTTCGATACAGAAATCAAAGATGCTATCGGGTGACCGCAGCAGTTGCAGCTTGGGGGCACCCGAAGGCGTGCGTGACAATTGCTCCTCCACCAAGGGCGCATGGTTGAGATACAAATGCACATCGCCACCCTGCCAAATCAGCTCACCCGCTTCATATCCGCACACCGCGGCGAGCATCCGCGTCAACAAAGCGGCAGAAAATGCGTTGAAGGCAAAGCCCAGTCCCAAATCGCACGAGCGCTGAAACAAGATGCAGCTCAAAACACCATCGGCGACATGGAATTGATAGGTTTTATGGCAAGGCGGCAAGGCCATTTGGTCCAATTCCGAGACATTCCAGCCCTCAATGATATGTCGGCGCGATCCCGGGTTGTTCTTCAGGCTTTCAATAAGCAAGCTGACCTGGTCAATACCCTTTTCCGCGCGGCGGAACAGGCCACCCCCTGCGGCTACATAACGCGGCCAATTCACCCATTGCGCCCCATATACAGGGCCAAGGTCGCCCCATTTTTCGGCAAAATCGGCGTCCTGTATTATGCGATGTTCAAAATCTTCCTGTGCGATTGCTACACCAGTTTCGCGGCGGTAGCGATCCAACGGCCAATCGGTCCATATCTTAACCTTTTGTTCCAGCAATGGCCGGATATTCGTGTTGCCAGTGAGGAACCACAGCATCTCTCGCGCCGCAGTCTTCCAATATACCCGCTTGGTTGTCAGTAACGGTACCGCACCATCGGCCAGTGAAAACCGCATGGTTGCGCCGAACAATGCCTTAGTGCCAACACCGGTCCGGTCGCGCTGCTCGGTACCCTCCTCCCAGATACGTCGCATCAACGACAGATATTGATCTTCATAATGTGGCAGAGTGTCCATGCTCCATCGCTAAGCGCCGCGTGACGTTTTTGCAACCTTACCCACATGCAATTTTTGGACGTCATTTCTTTAGTATAGTCTGCTCTGTCCTGGGCTCGATAACTCGCGCCAATATTTTGCCATTCCAGTGGCGAATTTGAAAAAATCACGACTGCTCGTTTTAAATTAAATATGCATAAAGTTATATTACTTTAGTAATAGTATTAATAAAACATTAACTAATAAAAATATAAAAATCAATAAATGATTTTTTAGAAATATTTATGGTATTCTACTTATCCGAGTCCCATAAATGTAAATAATTGGCAAAATGCTCTTTCGTTTAAATACCGCCTTCATTTTATGGGCATGGCCGCTGGCCAGAATATTGTTATGCATTATCATATTTCTGGGTTTACCCACATATTCAACTCACTTAGCATTTAGCACGTCGCTGCAATTTCACTATTATACCTGGCTCAGCTGGACAGGTGCAGCGACCCTCATGGCCATTGGCGGTCAACTGCTGCAACCGACGGTTTTGCGCGCGCAGGTCGTTGGGGACATGGTTATGCTCCTCTTTGCTATCATGTTACTGCACGGGGCGGTGGAGGCGACAATAGGTCTTGCGGTGTGCGTTGGCGTGATTGCGACGACAATCGGCGTGAAAGGCAAAAATATATTGGCCGCGGTTGCCGTTGGCGCGAGCTTGTTTCTTCTTCGTGATTTTCTGGTGCAGATTTCGGGAAGCCGATCACCCCAGATAACTACCATTTCGGAGGCATCAACCGCCATATCGCACGTGATTGTGCTACTTGCCATGTTCATGGGCGTAACATCAGCAAGCCGAAAATATCGGTTGAAGCTTTTCAACCAGGAATTTTCATCGCTCCGCACACTCGCCCTTGAAAAATCATTTCAGTTTGATCTTCAGGCTTGGACAAATGCATCTGCTGAATTGTTTGGACCCCGGAAAGCGGCCTGTATAGTGCAGGGCCGAACGAAGCAGGCATATGATCAATATCATGAGTGCAACCTGCCTATGCTGCAAAAGGAACATGAGCGCCAGGATTTGATGGACGCTCTTCTCAACTTGCAAATTGGCTACAGGCTTTTCGACACATATTTGAACCGCGTCATCTTCCCCGACACCGGATTTTATAGGGACTTTGATGAAAACGAGCAGCGCATAGCGCATGTGCTCCGACGCGCCGGTATCCGGGCAGCATTGGTTCAGCCGCTACAGATTGACCGCGCGCGGGGTGGATTTATCTGTGCTGTGAATAGCCGCATTGATGCCATAATAATGGCCGAGGCGTCTTTCCTAGGCCGTCACGTGACCGAAATGACTGCATATTTGGGAAAAGTCGCGGTTGCCCAACGGAATTTTATTGCAGATGCGCACGAAGTCGCGCGCCGCGATTTGCACGATGGCGTGTTACAAACTCTTGCCGCATTGCGCATGCGCTTGTTGCTACTCACAAAACGGCAGGATGTGGTTCAACAACCCATCGAATTGGAAATTAGGAAAGCTGTCGATATTGTGACACTGGAACAGTCCCGACTGCGCGGTTTTTTGGAAAGTAGCCCGACAGCCATCGATGACGTTGACCTCATATCACAGCTCGATGTCTGCGCCAGGACCATTTCGTTGCAATGGGGCATCGATGTCACGTTGAAATCTGAAGAACCTGCCATACAGGTCGATATAGGGATGTCATTCAATATCGAGCATTTGTTGCGTGAGGTTGTCACCAACGCCGTCCGGCACGCCAAAAGCAAGTCCTTGACAGTTACACTATCGCTCAAGCAAGATGCCATTTTGATGACGGTTATTGACGTAAGTCAACCTATTCAGGAAGCACAGGTACATGAAAAACCTGCATTAACATTGAAATCAGCTTCATTACGCGATCGACTAAGACTCTTGAACGGTGAGGCATATGTGGAGGGGCTTGGGAAAGGAGCGTTGTTATCGATCCGTATTCCCATGCAGCAGATAGAGAATGACTAACATTCTTGTAGTAGATGACCATCCATTCTTCTTACATGGCTTTAGCCAATATTTAGCAAATGGCTATGACTTCACGGTTGAAACCGCGCTGTCTGTAGATGAAGCTATTGCCAAATTAGATACTGTACGCCCCGATCTTGCCATGCTTGATGTCTCGATGCAGGGCGGTGGTGGACTGCGCGTGTTGCGACACATGCGCCTACATTATCCGGATATTCCCGCGATGTTTTTAACGGTCCATGTTGAACCTGAACAGACTATCGAGGCCATGCGCCTCGGCATCAAAGGTATCGCATTAAAAGACAGCGACCCGGAAGTCATCATTAATGGCATGAAAACCATATTAGCAGGCGGTAAGTGGTTCGAACAAAGCGTAACTGAGCCTGCATTGCAATATTCCGTTGATAAACCAAGCCGGACCGTTCGTTCTGACGATCTATTAACCAAAAGAGAGATGGAGATTGTGGATCTTGTGTGCCTGGGATTACGCAATCGCCAAATCGCAGATCGATGCACATTAACCGAAGGCACAGTAAAAATTCACCTCAACAGTGTTTACCGAAAACTTGGTGTTGCCTCTCGTGCGGAATTGATCGTGAAACGCGAGGGTATGAGGTACACGCAGAGTTAAGTTTTTAAGAGCAATTTGCAGATATTGTCGTCGAACCGACAAAGGTAGCATTGGTCACATCGCCCACCGATACTTTATTTAAAATATCTTTTAATCAATGTTTCAATGCAAAAACCTTATACTGCAAAGCGATGTAGAGCGCGTAAATCCCGCATTTATCAATGCAATCGATTATTCTGACAAATCAATCTCATTGGGTTCCCAGCAGCAGGGCCCGTATGACATACTCAACCTTTGGAGAATCCAAGGTATATTGGGAGATTTTTCACATCATGAAAATACGCAACATCCTCACTGTCGCCTTGCTGGCCGCCACATCATCGATGGCGCTCACTACCGCAGCAGTTGCCGAAACCGCAGAAACAAAAACCGAGTGGTGGCCAAAGAAGGTCGACCTGACCGCATTGCGTCAGAACGAAGCGCGCGCCAATCCTTATGGCGATGACTTCAATTATGCCGCTGAATTTGCAACGCTCGATTTGGACGCGGTAAAGGCAGATATCCGCAAGACGTTGACGACGTCTCAACCTTGGTGGCCCGCCGATTATGGGCATTATGGTCCATTCTTCATCCGTATGGCTTGGCACAGCGCAGGCACGTATCGCACCGGTGACGGACGCGGCGGTTCTGATGGTGGCGAGCTTCGCTTTGAGCCATTGAACTCGTGGCCGGATAACGTCAATCTGGACAAGGCTCGTCGCCTCGTATGGCCCATCAAGCAAAAATATGGCCGCAAGCTTTCATGGGGTGACCTGATGGTCCTCACGGGCAATGTCGCCATGGAAGATATGGGCTTCAAAACCCTTGGATTTGCTGGCGGTCGCGTCGACTCATGGCAGCCTGACCTTGTCTTCTGGGGTCCTGAGGCTGAGCTTTTGGCTGACCGCCGCCGTGACAGCAAGGGCAATCTGAAAGGTCCATTGGCCGCATCACAAATGGGCCTGATTTACGTGAACCCAGAGGGCCCTAATGGCGTCCCC
>CAIPUN010000029.1 GCA_903868245.1 uncultured Sphingomonadales bacterium
GGCCTCTAGTGCTCTGTGCGCTCGTGCGCCGTGGCAAGGCCGGCTTTAAGAAAGAAGTAACGCGTCACGCTCAATTGGAAGCGTCTGCATTACCCTTCAGGGAGGCATTTGTCGTCTGGTTGCGTGAGCAGCAGAAGCTAGGTCGTAAAGTCTACCTGGCTACTGGCGCCGACGAAAGCCTAGCCAAGTCTGTCGCTGCGCACCTCGGCTTAGATGGCGTCTTGGCGAGCGACGGCATGACTAATCTCACTGGCGCAGCTAAACTCGCTGCCATTCAGCAACACGCCAATGGCGCACCGTTTACCTATGCAGGAAATGACCACGTCGATCTGCCCGTTTGGCACGGTTCAACTAAAGTTATCCTAGTCGCTAGCGGCACGCAGTACGCCTCTCTCTTTATGCAAGAAAATATCGAAGCCACCTTCCCTGATAAAGTTAACCAAGTCGGCGCAATCGTACGCCTGCTACGCCCGCATCAGTGGGCCAAGAATATTTTAGTTTTCCTTCCAGCCCTGGCTGCACACATGGCTGGCAATGTAGCTGTGATGACGGAGTGTGCGTGGCTCTTCGCTGCATTCTCGCTGTGCGCTTCTGGCGTCTATGTTGCTAACGACATGCTAGATGTCGGCAGCGACCGCCAGCATGCGCATAAGCGTCGTCGCCCCCTAGCCTCAGGTGCAGTTACTTTGCCAATTGCGGTAGCACTTGCTGTCGTGCTGCCCGTGGCAGCTCTTGCCGTCGCTAAAATTATTGGCTGGGGTGCAGTCCTGATGGTTGCAGCGTACTGGATTATCTCATCGCTCTATTCGTTCCGTGCTAAGCGAGTACCAATTCTCGATGTCTTCATCCTCGCTGGCCTCTATGCTTTCCGCGCATTGGCGGGAGCGCTGGCCGTGCCCACCGGCATTTCCTCCTGGATGGGCGCCTTCTTGCTCTTTCTGTTCCTTAGCTTAGCGTGCGCCAAACGCTTCAGCGAGTTACTCGGTCTTCCAGCCGACCATGCTGGAGTCGTCGTCGGTCGCGGCTACCAGCGGACAGACAGCGCTCTGATGGCTATGCTCGGTGTTAGCGCTGCATTTGGCGCAACAATCGTGGTCTGCCTCTATGCAGGGTCGCCAGCAGTTGTTAGCCTTTATCCGCACGCCTCTTATCTACTTGGTGTCGGCCCGCTCGTACTCTTTGGCCTGAGCCGATTCTGGTTGATGGCATGGAGGGGTGAGCTGCACAGCGATCCAGTTTTGCATGCTTTGCGCGACCCTATTTCATATCTATTAGTAGCTGCTGCATTCGGATTCGCATTTCTCGCCACGCTTGGATGAACACTGCGCCTTTATCAGGTTGGGGACGTTGGCCAGTGATATCGGCGTGCAAAGTTGCACCCAAAAATGAAGCCGAGGCCATTGCCTTGTTGAGCGATGGCGAGAAATTGATTAGTCGAGGTCTTGGCAGGTCTTATGGCGACCCCGCGCTGCCGAGTGCCGAAGGGGGCAGGGTAGTCGATAGCCTTGCAATGAGTCGAATGGAATCATTCGACGAGTCGACTGGCGCACTTGTTGCCGAGGGCGGCGTGAGCCTAGCTGAGATCATTGAGGCCTTCCTTCCTCGTGGCTGGTTCTTGCCGACGACTCCTGGCACAAAGTTTGTTACCCTTGGCGGTGCTGTCGCTGCGGATGTACACGGCAAGAACCACCATGTTGATGGCACATTCGGCACACACGTGACATTCTTCGACTTAGTTGTCCCCGGAGGTCAGGTCTTGCGCTGTTCACCAGAGAAGAATTCGGAGATTTTCGCGGCGACAATCGGAGGCATGGGTTTGACGGGTCATATTCTTCGTGTCGGACTGCGTCTTCGCCGTGTGCCTTCGGCTTGGTGCAAGGTCCGCTATATGAAAGCGGGTAATCTTGAGGCAATGGTTCATCTTTTGTCGGAACACGATGCGAGTTATCGGCACACGGTTGCTTGGATCGACTGCCTCGAGAGTGGTGAGGCGCTTGGTCGCGGTATTCTTATGCTCGGCAACGAGGCTGCTGTCGATGAGCTGCCGCCCGAGCACCGCGAGCATCCACATGCGCTTCCTCGCCGCCGTAAGCTGTCGGTACCTTTCGATTTTCCTGGCTGGGCGCTGAATTCGCTGACGGTAAAGGCCTTTAATGCTATCTACTATGGTTTAGGCCGCGACTGCGAGAAGCTCGTCGATTTCGAAAAGTTCTTCTACCCTCTGGACGCAATTAGCCACTGGAATCGCATCTACGGCAAGCGCGGCTTCATTCAGTACCAAGTATTCTTCCCGGATTGCTCAGCGGTGCAAGGACTTCGCAAGACGTTAGATGCCATTAGCAGATCGGGGCTCAGCTCGTTCCTCGCGGTACTAAAGCGTTGTGGTCCAGCCAATACTTTCCCGCTGTCTTTTTTAGACACAGGCTTTACGCTGGCGCTGGATATGCCGGTTGTGCCCGAAAAACTCGATGTGCTTATGCCCGAGCTCGAGCGCATCTTGGCCGAGCATAATGGGCGTATTTATTTCGCCAAGGACGCCTGCGCCGCGCCTGACTTAATTCCCAAGATGTATCCCCGGCTCGATGAGTTTAGGAAAGTCCAACGTGCATTAGACCCTCGGAGTGTCTTGCGCTCACACCTCTCCACCCGTCTGGGTCTGATTTAACATGTCGAATCCGAACTTCGAGGCGCCTATTCTAATCACTGGTGCCACCTCACCCATCGCGGCTGCTTACGCCACGATTTGCGCTGCGAGAGGGCAGGGCATCTTGCTTGCTGGACGTAATGTCATCGAGGTTGAGCGTGTTGCGCAGGACTTGCGCGTGCGCCATGGGGCGATGATTTCGGTTGTCGCTTACGATGCGGCCAAGCCCGGCTCGGGTCTCACACTCGCACAGCAGGCATTGGACGCCGGAGTTAAATCCGCCATCGCCTTCCATGGCATCATGGAGGGTAAGAACGCATTTCATTCCATGATGCAGGTCAACTGTCTATCGGTTGCAGAGCTTTTCGAAGAGCTGCTAACACTTGCCGACAAGGAAAACCGCAAACTAGTGCTCGCTGGAGTCTCATCCGTTGCCGGCGATCGCGGGCGGCAGTCCAACTATCCGTACGGTGCCACCAAAGCCGCGCTCAACGCCTATCTCTCGGGCTTGCGTAATCGGACACATCTATCTGGCCACAGAGTTATCACGGTTAAGCCGGGGTTTGTCCGGACGCGGATGACAGAGGGTAAGGTCAGTCCGACTTCGCCGCTTCTCGCCGAACCCGCGAAGGTCGCAAACGATATCGACCATGCCATGCGCGGAACTTCAAACGTGCTTTATACCCCCTGGTTTTGGCGCGGTATCATGTTTGTAATTCGCTCAATTCCTGAAGTTATTTTTAAGCGACTTCGCCTGTGAGAAATCAAATCGCTTTTGTGCTAAAGTATGCAGCGTTCTGCGTCATCGCAATCCTGCTTAACTTGGCGACGCAATGTGCAGCGGACCATCTACTAGTTACGCCATTCTGGATCTCAATTGGAATGGGAACTCTTACAGGCTTGCTGGCCAAGTATATCCTCGACCGAAATTATATTTTTGGGACACACAGTGCGACTGTCTCGCAAGATGCACGTCGCTTCGGCTTATACACTGTAATGGGCATTATCACGACGTTGGTCTTCTGGGGAACTGAGTGGGCCTTTGCTGAGTTGTTCACTGAACCATGGGTAAAATATCTCGGCGGCGCAATCGGCCTCACAGTTGGCTATCTACTTAAGTATCAACTTGATCGTCGTTGGGTTTTCCGTCCTACGACCGTAGTGAAATAAGCCACAGAAAGTATGCGATACCATTTAGATAAAATTGAGCGTATGCGTAATTAATCATGACAACAAAAGATAATACTCCACGCAGTCACTATGCCTGGGTTGACTGGGCTAGATTTGCTGCGGCATTTGCCGTGCTGCTAACTCACGCCCGCGCATCAGTGTTCGTCAACTGGGTCGACCTGCCTGCGGAAAATCGCACTTTGCTGGCTTATTTCTTATATATGATTTCACGTTATGGTCATGAGGCAGTCATCGTCTTCTTCGTTCTCAGCGGCTACCTTGTCGGCGGAAAACTGATAGAACGCGTACGCCATGGCTCGTTTGATGTGGCTCGCTATGCCACCGATCGGGTATCGCGCATTTACGTCCCCTATCTTCCAGCCCTTGTACTTTCGGGGGCGGTCTGGTGGTTTATTGGTAAGTCAGTATCGCTTTCGGACTTCGTTCTTAACATCGCCCAACTCCAGCAAGTTGCAGCCCGGAGTTTCGCTGGTAATGATGCGCTCTGGTCGCTTGCCTACGAGTTTTGGTTCTATGTGGTTGGCGGCGCCTTCGCACTTGCCTGTACCGGTCGACCTACTGTGCGCTTGCCAGCGATGGTCATCGGCGTCCTCGCGCTAGGTATCTTCGTCAAGCTCCTCCCAATTTACTTAATCTGCTGGATAATTGGCGCCGTAGCTTATGCCGCAGGTGCGTCAGCCCGTCCCTCACGCGATTGCATCCTGGGACTTGCCTTTTTTATCGCCGGCATAGCGCTCAGCCAGTATGCACCTCATCGAATTTCTGAAAATTTCATCCCTGGAGGCGGCTTCGACGCCAAGGCCACGCCACTTCGACAAGTCGCATTCCTTGTTATGTGTATTGGCGTCGCATTCATTTTAGCCGCGTGTATCCATAGTTCGCCCCAAGGTGTCTGGGCTCGCATTGAGCGTTGGGGCACGGCTTTAGCTGCTGGATCTTACACGCTTTACCTGACGCATTACCCAGTGCTTCTGTTGTGTGAACATTTTGACCCCGTTAAGTATGCAGCCATGGAACCGTCAGCGTTTATTTCCTTTGGCCTCCGGCTTTCACTTAGTCTAATCGTGGCCTGGGGATTCTACTGGCTTTTCGAGAAGCGCACTCCGCAGGTGAGGGCCTGGATGACTGAAAAAATTAAGTGATTCCTAAAATCATCCATTACTGTTGGTTTGGCCGCGGGCCCAAGCCGTCCGACGCATTACGTTTCATCGATGGCTGGAAGCGCCTGCATCCTGATTACCGCATCGTTGAGTGGAACGAGGATAATTTCGACGTCACCTGTTGCCCGTATGTTCAGCAGGCTTATGAAAAACGTAAATTTGCCTTCGTCAGCGACTATGCGCGCGGCTTGGCTCTGCTCAAGCAGGGCGGAGTCTACCTTGATACCGATGTCGAGCTACTTGCTCCCCTCGATAGTTTTCTGCGACATGAGGCATTCTTTGGTTTTGAAGAAGCAGATTTGATTGCCACAAGCACCATTGGCTGCCGTGCAGGACACCCAATCATTCAGGCATACCTCGACCAGTATGCTGGCCGCACATTTATTCAGGGCGACGGCAGTTTGGACATGACGACAAACGTAACCGTGATGAATAGCCTTCTTGTCGCGCGCGGCCTCAGGCCCGATGGCTCCGAGCAACACCTTGCGGACGGCATTGTTTGTTACCCTAAGCAATACTTCTCACCCTTAGACTATATTCATTACGTCGATTATCGCGACTCGCGCACAGTCGCCATTCACCATTACCAGCACACATGGTGCGGTCCAGTTGGTCGTATCAAAAAGCGCCTCGCTCGTGTCGTCGCCTGTTTAGTTGGCCCATCCATCTTTGCTTGGCTGCGCCACCGTCGCTCCCGTTAATTTCTCTAGCACCGCTAACCCCGCTAATACCGCTAACCCCATGCTCTACCTTGTCACCGGTGCCGCTGGCTTCATCGCTTCCCGTACTTGCGAGCTCTTGCTTGAAGCAGGGCACGAAGTCGTCGGCATTGATAATCTTAACGATTACTACGATGTCCGTCTGAAAGACTGGCGCCTATCGCGCCTACTCGGCCCATCTGCCCGCCCGCTTGGATCCAGCGCCCGCACTTCCATCTATGCCGACGCGGGCAGGCTAACCTGCTATCCAGCTAACCAGCTAACCAGCAACAATGCATCTCCTGTTCCGCCGTTCAGCGGTTCAGCTGTTCAGCCAGGCCGCTTCGTTTTCGAAGCGGTCGACATCGAAAACCTGGCTGCCCTCGATCGACTCTTTGCCGAGTTCAA
>CAIPUN010000030.1 GCA_903868245.1 uncultured Sphingomonadales bacterium
CAAGCTCATGAGGTTCATGAACAACGCAGTGTCTGTCACGCCCTGCACCAGCAAAGCGATCAACACCATCGTTGCACCAACGGTCACAACATAGGTTTCGAACAAGTCAGCGGCCATACCAGCGCAATCGCCGACATTGTCACCAACGTTATCCGCGATAACCGCTGGGTTGCGTGGATCGTCTTCGGGAATACCCGCCTCAACCTTGCCGACAAGGTCAGCGCCGACGTCAGCGGCCTTGGTAAAGATACCGCCACCCAAACGGGCGAAGATGGAGATCAGCGATGCACCAAATGCCAATGCAACAAGCGCATCGATAACGGGGCGGCTGTTCGGGGCCATCATGGCAACGTCCGTCAGATACCAAAAGAACACGGCAATCGCGAGCAAGGCTAGGCCAGCCACGAGCATGCCGGTAATCGCACCTGCGCGGAACGCCATGGTCAAACCGGCCTGAAGCCCGGTCTGCGCCGCAGCGGCCGTCCGCACATTTGCGCGCACCGAAATGTTCATTCCGATATAGCCCGCAACGCCCGAAAGCACTGCGCCGATGACGAAACCAACGGTTGGAATGACGCCCAAGAACAACGCCACCAACACTGCGACCAAGACGCCTACGATAGCGATGGTCCGATATTGACGGCCAAGATAGGCTTTTGCGCCTTCTTGAATGGCCGCGGCGATTTCCTGCATTTTATCGTTGCCGGCCGGTGCACTCAGCACCTGACGGCTGGTTACAAAACCGTACACGACGGCCAGTAACCCGCATAATATTGCGATAATTGTCAGAGACATGAAATTATCTCTCCCCTCCTGTTTATAAACAACAATTGATGCCACTCTCCTCCCGAGAAGCGCAAGCAAAGAGGGTATAAGGCGCGCTTATAAGCTATGGCAACCCATAAACGCCGCCAATGTCGCCGTTTGTATCAATGATGTTGATAACCAAGCGTCGGCGGTAGCTTTATCGGATTTCCGTCATGTTTTAATGTCAGCCCACCACCGGAAACCACATGACCAATCGCCGTTGCGGCCAATGGTACCGCAGTTTCGGGCGATGCGGTGAACAGCAATTGATAATCATCGCCCCAGCTTGCCGCTTGCATACGGCTCTCAAGTCTGTCTGTGCGATAGTTGATATAAAGCGGCGATAAAGGCACGTAGGCGAGGTCGATTTCTATGCCAACCCCGCTGGCGCTCGCCAATCTTTCGGCATCGAGCAGCAAACCATCTGACACATCCATCATCGCAGTCACAATCGGCGCAAGCGCATGGCCATCGGCCACCCGCGCGACGGGCCGGTTAAACGCATTGGCCAGTGACCCAACCTCATCAAAACCGGCGTCAATCAGTTCAAATCCCGCCAAGGCATCGCCCAGCGTGCCGGTCACATATAATATATCGTCAATTTGCGCGCCCGACCGTGAAGGGACAGGACGATGCGTGGCCATGCCCAAAGCCGTCAATCCAAGCGCGCGTTTATCCCCACGATTTGCAACAGTGTCACCGCCCAGCAATGCCACGTTATAATGCGCCAACGCCTTTTCCAGCCCAGCCGCAAATGCGCGGTCCCATGCATCATCGCCGAGCATGAAGCCCAGCAGCACACCGATGGGCGCTGCACCCTTTGCTGCCAAATCGGATAGGTTCGTCGCCAATAACTTCCACGCAACATCGGCCGGATTGGCGTTCGACCGGAAATGCACGCCCTCTGTCATCATGTCATGCGTGATAATCAAAGCCGCATCGCCGATGTCGATGACCGCAGCATCGTCCAGCAATCCCCGCGCCGCCGGATCAGTTGCAAAGCCGCGCAAAAGGTTAATGAAGCTGGATTCAGTGGTCATAAAATCTCGGCTCCCCTCCCCCATGTGGTCATCCCAAACTTGCTTCGGGATAACAAGCAACCGCGGCATGTTGTCCTGAAATGAAATGACCATAGGTCAAACAAGTTCAGGGCGACGATAGAAATGCTACCGCCGCACGTCCTTCGCGACGGCGTCCAGCAAGCCATTGACGAACTTCGCGTCCTTTTTGTCAAAAAACGCATGGGCAACGTCGAGATATTCGTCGATCACTGTCGCGGTTGGCACATCGGGCCGCGCGATCAATTCATAGGTGCCACAACGTAAAATCTGGAGCATCGTCTTGTCCAAACGATCCATCTTCCATTTCTCGCCTAGTTTGCCGTCGACCAGTTCGTCGATTTCCGTGCGGCGCGCATCGACGCCCGACACCACATCATCGAAAAAATCGGGATCGGCATCGGCATATTGCGCGTCTTCGATTTCCTGCCCCAGTCGGTGCGAATGAAATTCATTCAAAAGCCGCGCTATGCCGATATCTTCCATATCCATTTGATACAGCGCTTGCACCGACGCCAGACGCGCCGCCGAACGGGATTTGGACTTTGCACTCGCGTTATGGACACTCATAATCTTTTCCTGACACTCGCCGCATGGGCGGGTAAACCTTCGGCATCGGCGAGCGTTGCTGCCGCCGGACCGATTTTATTGATGGCCTGTTGATCGAGCGCAATGAAGCTGGTCCGCTTCATAAAATCGAGCACCGACAGGCCAGACGCAAAACGCGCGCGCCGTCCTGTGGGCAATACATGATTGGGGCCAGCCACATAATCACCAATCGCCTCGGGCGTCATGCGGCCCAAAAATACCGACCCTGCGTGACGGACGAGGCCAAACAGACTTTCTGCGCGGACATCATCGACCGCCAGCTCCAAATGCTCCGCCGCCAGCCGGTTGACCAAAGGCATCGCGCCTTCCAAATTTTCCACGACAATAATCGCGCCAAAATCCGCCCAACTGGCCCGCGCAACCGCGCCTGTGGACAGCGTCGCAATTTGCGCGTCGACGGCCGCAGAAACTTTATCCGCAAAATCGGCATTGTCCGTGAACAATATCGACTGGCTCGTCGGGTCATGCTCGGCCTGACTTAACAGGTCCGCCGCAATCCATGCGGGGTCATTTTGGGCATCCGCCACCACAACAATTTCCGATGGCCCAGCCACCATGTCGATGCCGACCACGCCATATAACTGCCGTTTTGCCTCAGCCACCCAAGCATTGCCCGGGCCCGTGATAACATCGACGGCGCGAATACGGTCGGTTCCATAGGCCAAAGCCGCAATCGCCTGCGCCCCGCCGACGCGCCAAATTTCGTCCACACCGGCCACATGCGCGGCGGCCATAACGGTCTGATTGGTTGCACCGCCGGGTGTTGGCGTGACCATGACAATGCGTCCGATGCCCGCCACCTTAGCCGGAATAATATTCATCAAAACCGATGATGGATAGGCCGCACGGCCACCCGGAACATAGACCCCAGCCGCGTCGACTGCTGACCAGCGCGCGCCAAGCCGCACATTGTCGCTGTCACGATAATCCCGGTCTTCGGGTAATTGCGCGGCGTGATAGGCCTCTATCCGCTTCGCCGCGAGCGTCAGTGCATCGCGCAAATCAGGCTCCAACGCGTCATAGGCGGCCTTGCACTGCGCCGCGTCAATCTGCCACCCAGCTTTGTTCAGATCGAAACCGTCAAAGCGCTGCGTCATTTCCGCCAGTGTCGCATCACCATGCGCGCGCACATCGCGAATCGTTTGCGCCACAGCGCTCGACACATCGGCATCTGCCTCACGCCGGCCATTCACCAACGCGTCAAATGCATCCGCAAACCCGGCGTGGGAAGAATCAAGCCGCTGCACGTGCGCCCGTCAATTCCCGGAAACGTTCCACCATGACCGGAATAGTCCCGCTCATCATCTTATACGCCGCGCGATTGACAATCAGTCGCGCGGACACTTGGCTAATGACCGCCGTTTCGACAAGACCATTTTCGGCGAGCGTTTTGCCCGACGACACCAAATCCACAATCCGTCCCGAAAGCCCAAGCGACGGCGCAAGTTCCATCGCGCCATTCAACTTCACACACTCCGCCTGAATACCGCGCGCATGATAATAACGGCTGGTTGTGCTGGGATATTTGGTGGCGACACGAATATGGCCACCATTAACATCATCGGGAACGCCCTGCGGCATCGCCACCGATATCCGGCAACGGCCGATGCCCAAGTCCACGGGCGCATATAGCTCCGAATAATCAAATTCGTCGATAACATCCGAACCGACAATACCAATCTGCGCCGCGCCATGGGCGACAAAGGTCGCAACATCAAATGCGCGGACGCGAATGATACTGATCGCCGGATTGTTGGTCGCGAACAAAAGCGCGCGACTGGCATCATCAAAAAACGCAGCTTCAGGCTCTATGCCCGCCGCCTGCATCAACGGCAAAGCCTCGTCGAGAATCCGTCCCTTGGGGATTGCAAAGATGATTGGTTCAGTCACAATGACCGCGCTTTA
>CAIPUN010000031.1 GCA_903868245.1 uncultured Sphingomonadales bacterium
CAAGTGCATTGCGGCCATATTTTTCGCTAATCCGTTTCAGTTCGGACGCGGTATAAGCAAAGGCTTCGTCCCATTCGACTTCGCGCCAAGGATCGCTGATCGACTTGCGGATCATGGGCTTCAATATGCGTTCCTGATGCTGCGCATAGCCCCATGCAAAGCGGCCCTTGACGCAACTGTGGCCACGGTTGGCCTTGCCGTCTTTATAAGGAACCATCCGCACCAATTGCTCGCCGCGCATTTCGGCGCGGAAGGTGCAGCCCACTCCGCAATAAGCGCATGTCGTGACGACGCTACGTTCCGGTGTGCCGACCTCAACAACTTTTTTCTCAACTAATGTCGCTGTCGGGCATGCCTGCACACAGGCACCGCACGAAACACATTCCGATCCCATGAAATTGTCGCTGGCAAACCCTGCGGATATCTTAGAGTCCCAACCCCTTCCGTCCATGGTAAGCGCAAGTGTGCCTTGCACTTCGTCACAGGCGCGGATGCAACGCGAGCAGGCAATGCACTTGCTCGGATCGAAATCGAAATAGGGGTTTGAGTGATCTTTTTCCTGCCCCAGATGCGTCGCTTGCACATCATAACGCACATCGCGCAAGCCAACGGCGCCTGCCTGATCCTGCAGTTCGCAATCTCCATTGGCGGCGCACGTCAGACAATCGAGCGGATGGTCAGAGATATACAGCTCCATCACACCTTTACGCAATTTCGCCAGTTGCGCGGTTTGCGTGCGGACAACCATGCCCGGTTCAACGGGCGTTGTGCAGCTTGCAGGTGTGCCGCGGCGACCGTCAATTTCAACCAGACATAAACGGCAGGAGCCATAGCTTTTGACGCTGTCCGTCGCGCATAATTTTGGAATGGAGGTGCCTTGTTCTGCCGCAGCGCGCATGACGCTGGTACCGGCAGGCACAGTGACCTCACGGCCGTCTATGGTCAGCGACACCGCTTCGTCAGAGCGGCTTTCTGGCGTCCCGAAATCCTTTTGCGGCTGGTATGTCATCTATCTACCTTATACCAATATTCGTCTGTTGCGCAGCATATTGCGCAAGTTCTAACGGCGTGTTCAAATTGTGAAAAATATCTGCAGATGTGATCGCCCGCGCGCCACTTAATGTGATCCAGCGGCGCATCGAAAGATCGTCTTGGTTGCGCAGATGGCTGTCAAGAACAGGCGCAAGCGCAACGGGCCATGCGCCGAACAGATAATGCCCGTCGATATAGACGGCACCTCCATCCGGCAGAGTGCGCGGCAATTCCGGCACGGGGACAACGTCACAGCCAGCGGTCACAACGGAATCAAAGCCATTCTGCTGCGCATAAAACAGCGCAGCATTCAGGCCGCCCAGTGGCCCCATATCGGCGAACGGAGTGTCGTCGACCCAATCCATTCCCGGCCATGCACGCCCACAGACAATAAGCCTATCGACCTGCTCGCGCAATCCATCGGCAACATGCTCGATCAGCGGGCGACCGTTTAAAAGTGCCGAAGCCTTGTCGCTGCCAAAGCGCGTCGCCTTGCCACCGGCAATGATCGCGCCGAGCCGTTTCACCTGAAATCCTCTGGAAAATGCTTGATGGCGCTCATCACCGGATAAGGTGTGAAGCCACCCAAAGCGCAGAGCGACCCAAACTTCATGGTTTCGGACAGATCCGCAATCAGCGCGAGATTTTCCTCGACATTTTTGCCTGCGATAATCTGGTCGATTGTCTCAACGCCGCGTGTGCTGCCTAAGCGGCAAGGCGTACATTTTCCGCAGCTTTCAATGGCACAAAATTCCATCGCAAAGCGCGCCATTTGTGCCATGTCGACGGTGTCGTCGAAAACGGTGATACCCGCATGGCCAACCAGCGCGTCGGCAGCCGCAAAAGCCTCATAATCGAGCGGTAGATCAAATTGCGCAGGCGGTATGTAAGCGCCCAATGGCCCCCCCACTTGCACACAACGAATGGGACGGCCACTCGCCGTGCCGCCGCCTATGTCATTGACCAATTCGTCCAGCGTGATGCCGAAGGCCACTTCATAAAGGCCGCCATGCTTTACGTTGCCTGCAATCTGGATGGGCATGGTGCCCTTGGAGCGGCCCGCACCAAATGCGGCATAAGCGTCACCGCCATGCGTCAATATCCATGGCACAGCGGCAAGCGTCAGCACGTTATTAACGATGGTGGGTTTGCCAAATAGGCCTTCTAACGCGGGCAATGGCGGCTTGGCGCGCACTTCGCCCCTTTTGCCCTCAAGGCTGTTCAGGAGCGATGTTTCCTCACCGCACACATAAGCGCCTGCGCCGACGCGGACTTCGACGACAAATGGCGCAATCAAATGGGCGGCTAGTTTAATCGCGGCTTCCATCTTGGCGATAGCATGCGGATATTCGGAACGGATATAGACATAGCCTTTGTTTGCCCCGACCGCGAAGCCAGCAATCGCCATGCCTTCGATCAGCATGAAGGGGTCACCCTCCATCACCATGCGATCGGCAAAAGTCGCGCTATCGCCTTCGTCGGCATTGCAGACGATGTATTTTTGATCCGCATCTGCTCGCGCGACCGTTTGCCATTTTATGCCTGCCGGAAAACCCGCGCCGCCGCGCCCGCGAAGCCCCGACGTCATGACGGTGTCGATGGTCGCTTGGGTACCCATTTCACGCGCTTTTGCGAGGCCAAGCCAGCCTTCCGATGCGTAATAGTCATCGAGCGAGAGTGGACGGGTTTTACCCGCGCGCGAAAACGTGAGGCGGGTTTGATTGGCGATAAATGGATGATCCTCAATGCGGCCCAAGGAGGAAGCCTTGCCGTTGATAATGTCGGAAACCTGATCGACCGACACCGGACCATAGCCGACGCCATCGATATCCACCAACGGCTCTAGCCATTGCATCCCCCAGCTTGAAACGCGCTCGACCGCAACACCCGCTGCCAGGAAAGTAGCAGCTACCTCATCCGCCCCGCAAGCGACGGCGACCGCATCATCGGATATCCGGACGGTCACATGGCCTCCAATAATGTTTTAAATTTAGTATTATCCAAACGCGCATAAACTTGGTCCCCCACCATCGCGGATGGACCAACCGCGCATAATCCAAGGCAATAAATTGCCTCCACTTTTACGCGGCTTTGGTTATCGGCAATGGGAACCAACGCCTCTACGCCGCGTGCTTTACAGGCTTCGGCCCGGCACAATTTCAAAACGGGCCGGGCTTCCGCTTCTTTACGGAAGTCGTGGTAGAAGCTGACAACGCCATAAACTTCAGCGCGTGTAAGGTTCAGTGCGCTGGCAATTTCACGCATTGCATCCTCGCTGACATGGCCAAACGCCTTTTGCACGTCGTGCAGGATCGGAAGGAGCGGACCTTCCTTTTCCTTATGCGCGGCCAAAATGTCAGCGATGGACGGCATTCAGAATACCACCACGCTGCGGATGCTTTTGCCCGCATGCATTAATTCGAACGCTTTGTTGATCTCTTCGAGGCCCATGACATGGGTAATCATCGGATCAATCTCGATCTTGCCTGTCATATACATGTCGACGATCTTGGGCACGTCGGTCCGGCCCTTGGCACCACCAAAGGCCGTGCCGCGCCAGTTGCGGCCGGTCACTAGCTGGAACGGACGCGTAGCGATTTCCTTGCCCGCTTCAGCCACACCAATGATGATGCTGGTGCCCCAACCGCGATGGCAGGCCTCCAGCGCGGTGCGCATGACCTCAGTATTGCCGGTGGCGTCAAAGGTGTAATCTGCGCCACCGTCGGTCATGGCCACGATTGCGGCGACAACATCCTCACGGCTCATGCCCTTCGAGTTAAGAAACGCCGTCATACCGAACTTGCGGCCCCATTCTTCGCGGTCCGGATTGATATCCACGCCGATAATCATGCCAGCCCCGGCCAGACGCGCGCCTTGAATGACGTTCAAGCCAATGCCGCCAAGGCCGAACACTACAACATTGTCGCCGACCTGTACCTTGGCTGTGTTCACTACCGCGCCAACGCCTGTGGTCACACCGCAGCCAATATAGCAGCTCGACTGGAACGGCGCATCTTCACGGATTTTGGCAACCGCGATTTCCGGAAGCACGGTGAAGTTCGAGAATGTCGAGCAGCCCATATAATGGAATATCGGCTGGCCCTTATAGCTGAAGCGCGTTGTGCCATCGGGCATCAGCCCCTTGCCCTGCGTCGCACGAATTGCGGTGCACAGGTTGGTTTTGCCCGACAGGCAAGATTTACATTGGCGGCATTCAGGGGTGTACAATGGAATAACATGGTCGCCCGCCTTGACGCTGGTCACGCCCGCGCCAACCTCACGCACAATCCCTGCGCCTTCATGGCCCAGAACGCTTGGGAAAATACCCTCGCTGTCAAAACCATCCAGCGTGTACGCATCGGTATGGCAAATCCCCGTTGCCATGATCTCGACCAAAACTTCGCCCGCCTTTGGACCTTCCAAATCCAACTCGACAATCTCCAATGGCTTCTTGGCTTCAAATGCAACAGCTGCGCGGGTCTTCATGATGGCTATCCTTAAATGTTATCTGATTTTTCGCGAAATTTACTTGAATACAATAGTGCGGTTTCCGTTCAGCATCACGCGATGCTCCAAATGGAGCTTAACCGCGCGCGCAAGTACGCGGCTTTCGGTGTCTTGGCCCTGCGCAATTAAATCGTCGACGGTGTCGGCATGGTCAACGATGGACACGTCCTGCGTGATGATTGGTCCTTCGTCGAGGTCTGCGGTTACATAATGTGCCGTGGCACCGACCATTTTGACGCCCCGTTCATACGCGCGGTGATATGGCTTCGCACCTTTGAATCCTGGTAGAAAACTGTGGTGAATGTTAATCACACGGCCATCGAGTTTGCGGCAAAGTTGATCCGACAAAACTTGCATATAACGCGCGAGGATGATGAGGTCGACTTGCTGCTCCTCCACCATTGCTAACAATTTGGCTTCTTGCTCCAGCTTATTTTCTGGCGTGATCGGCAAATGGTGAAAAGCTACGCCTTCATGCTCTGCGCGGCGCTGCCAATTCAAGTGGTTGGATACTACGCTGGTGACTTCCATCGGTAGTCGGTTGGTGGAGGTGCGGTACAGCAGGTCGTTCAAACAATGCCCGCCTTGGCTCACCATAATCATAGCGCGGAGTTTTTTGCGCAAGTCGTGAATGCTCCATTCCAAATGGAATGCGGTCGCCACGGGCATAAATGCGGCGCGAAAACTTTCGATCGTTGTTTCCGCAGTGCACGAAACGGAAATGCGCATAAAGAACCGACCGGTGCTTTCGTCGCTATACTGCGAGCTTTCAACGATGTTGCAATCCTGACTGGCGATCGAGTTGGCGACGGCGGCTACAATACCTTTCCGGTCTTCGCACATGATCAGCAAAACAAAGTCGGCGCCCGTTTTCATTTTTACCCTACTCCCATAGAAATTGGGCACCGCGTAGCGGCCCAATTCCGCACTCACCATCTGGTTCCGATATATATTAGGTCTTCTAATCGGGATATGTAGATGATGTAATTGGTTAAAGAATTTATTTTACCAATCGCGAAAATTTGGTCAGTTGCTTGCTGGCGGCTCCAGTTTCAGTCTGCTTGATGGAGATTAATAGCCCCTGCGGTGTTGGGGGGATGAGTGAGGGGAAAGAAATTGAAAAGTTATTTGAAAATTTCGACTGCAGCGATTGTAATTGCGACTGCCAGTGTTGGTATCGGTATCAATCCTGCATTTGCGCAGGAATCTGCTGAAGAGCAGGACCGCGGTATCGCCGACATTGTTGTGACCGCAACGCGTCGTGAAGAGTCGGCTAATCGGGTGCCGCTGGCTATCACCGCCTTGGGTGGTGACGCGCTGAGCGACCTCAACGTAACCAAATTCGACAAGCTGATCGAATATCTTCCTAATGTGCGCGCTGCTTCGCGTGGTCCTGGCGCATCTTCCATCTTCATCCGCGGCCTTTCGACAGACTCGCCGGGTCTGCAAATCGCTGGTACTGCTGGCGCGCAGCCAACTGTCGCGCTTTACATTAACGATGCACCTGCATCGCTTGTTGGCCGTAACCTTGACCTTTACGCAGTTGACCTTCAGCGCGTCGAAGTTTTGGCAGGTCCACAAGGTACGCTCTTCGGCGCAAGCGCGATGGGCGGCGCAGTCCGCTACATCACGAATAAGCCTGATGCGAGCGCGTTCAGCGCCGGTTTCAACTCCAGCTACGCCTTCACTAAGGGTGGTGAAGAAAGCGTTGCTGGCGACGCATTTATCAACATCCCTGTAATTCAGGACAAGCTTGCCATCCGCGCTGTGTTTTATACCGACCGTCAGGGCGGCTATATCGACAATGTTGCTGGCACATACCAAATGCCGTTCAACGCCAATGTAGGTGTCGCTGGCAAGTTGCCAACAGGCAATCCCTTGTTGGTAACGCGCGCATTGCAATCCTGTCAGACTGGCGCGACAACTGTGATAGCGAACTGCAATGGCAGTCAATACCGGGCGCCGACCCGTCAGATCATCAACAATGATGCGTTTGTCGAAGATAATTATAATGACGCAACCTATCGCGGTGGCCGTATCGCGCTGACTTGGAAAGTCACTGACGATTGGTCCGTCGATCTGATGCATGTGCGTCAAGAACTCGACACCGACGGTGTTTTTGACTTTGAACCGGAAGTTGGCGACCTGAAGGTTACCAAATTTAATGACAACTCGTTGCGTGACCGCGTAAACCTGTCGACTTGGGGCGTAAACGGTCGCCTTGGTGCGCTCGATTTGATCTACACTGGTTCATTCATGAAGCACCGCGCAACGCAAGTTGCCGATTATGCCGGATATTCCAACATCGGGCTTTATCTGCCTTATTATGAATGTGATAAGGGTGTATATTACACAGCCTCTTATAATGGCAACATCGGCAATACCTGCTACGCGCCGAACAAAACCTACCAAGTACGCAACCGGACTGAGCGTATGACGCACGAGCTCCGCATCACAACGCCAGTCGACAAGCGTCTTCGCGGTACCTTTGGTTTGTTCTACGATGATAACAAATTGTTCGACAATACCGACTGGTCCTATCTGCAAGAGGCCGCTGGTTTCATCTACCGTCGTGCACCAAACGGTGTCGTTAACGCCAACGATACCAGCGTCCGTCCTGTAAAAGTTGGCTTCTTCAATGATGTCCAGCGGCAAGATAAGCAGTTTGCTGCTTATGGTGAAGCCTCGTTTGACATCGTTCCGGAAAAGCTGATTCTCACCGGTGGCCTCCGTTATTATGACGAAAAAGCTTCGATTAATGGTTCATCCAATAGTAGCTTTGGCAAAAACAATAATGGCGCCACGGGTAAGCCGCGGGGCGTTTACAACGCTACGACAGGAACCTACTCATCGGCGGCCACGCCAACCACGATCTATCAAGTTAACGTCAACATGAATCAGCTTTATGCGGATTCCTCGCCTGCCAAATATAATGGCGTGTTGTACAAAGCTAACTTGACCTATCGTATCGATGATCGTTCTCTGGTTTACGCAACCTATTCGGATGGTTTCCGTCCAGGCGGGTTCAACCGGAAGCCTTGCAGCGTTGGCAGTGCAACTTGCCCCACCAGCGCCGACTTTGTGCGCTTGGGTACATATGTGCCTGACAAGGTGCAAAATTATGAAATTGGTGGTAAATTCTCGCTGATGGATCGTCGTTTGCAGGTAAACTTCGCGGCGTATCAGATCGACTGGAGCAATATCCAGATAACACTTTTCGATCAGAATATCTCCAACCAGACATTCACCACGAACTTGTTGGATGCCCGGATCAGGGGGCTTGAAGGTGACGTAACGTGGCGGACGACGCCGGAATTGACGTTTAACGGCGCATTTTCCTACAATGACTCTGAAATGACGAAGTACCGGAAAAATACAACGGTGCTCCGTCCATTGGGTGGTCCGCTTGCGTTGAGCCCCAAATTCCAGTTCAATGCACGTCTGCACTGGGAAAAGGAACTTTCCTCGGGTCTCGTTCCTTTCGCGCAAATCGGCTTGCATTATGTCGGCAAGAGCATTTCGGATGTCATCGACAATGTCGACATTCGGTATGGGGGGTCCAACCCGTACATCTTTGATTTTGGTGGTCCTGGCGATGACGATGATAAGTATTTTATGGCTAGCGTACCGGTTACCTACAATGGTGTAACGGTTCGTCCCGGTGATGTGATTGCTCCAATAAAGGCTGCGCAGAACCTTGGTTCATACACCACAGCTGGGGCATCGCTTGGTGTCTCGAAAGACGAGTGGCGGC
>CAIPUN010000032.1 GCA_903868245.1 uncultured Sphingomonadales bacterium
CGTCATGATCGTCAAATATTATGGCACCGAGGGCAAGACCAACACCGTGCCGGGCGATATTGGCGGCGTCTTTATCGGTATCGAACTCGATTTTCACCATCTATGACTATGTTATTTACATAGTTTTGTCAACTAAAAGGTTCCTTGCCGCGCAGGAGTGTCAAAACTGCACTCCATATGGAGTGGCCCGCTAAATCGCCAAATTATCTATCAACCGCGTCTTGCCCATCTTGGCCGCCACCAACAGCCGCGCTGGCCTGCCGTCAAAATGTTGCAGTTCCTCAAGCGTAACCGCATCCGCCAGCGCAAAATAATCCACCCGCGCAAAGCCTGCCGCAAGGATATCCGCCGAGGCTTTGGCAAGCGTTTGCCCAACATCATCGCCTGCGCGGATCTGCGCCGCCGCTTGGCCCAATGCAACGGGCAAAGCCAAGGCCGCCGCGCGTTCTTCCGCCGTCAAATAGGCATTGCGCGACGACAGAGCGAGGCCATCGGCGTCACGCACAATTGGCACGCCCAATATCTCCAACGCGAAATCAAGGTCGCGGGCCATCTGCCGGATGACGGCGAGTTGCTGGAAATCCTTTTCCCCAAACAACGCAACATCGGGCTGCACCTGATTAAACAATTTGGCGACCACCAGCGCAACGCCGTCAAAATGGCCGGCCCGGGCCGCGCCGCAATAGCCATTGCTTGCGCCAGCGACATGAACTTCGGTTGCAAAGCCCGGCGGATAGACAGTGCGCGCATCCGGCGCCCATAAAATGTCTACGCCCGCGGCGCGCAGTAGCTCGGCGTCACGCTCCATCGTACGCGGATAGGCGTCGAGATCTTCATTCGGACCAAATTGGGTGGGGTTGACGAAGATCGACACAACCACCGCATCGGCATGCTGCCGCGCCTCTTTGACCAGCGCCATGTGCCCATCATGCAGCGCGCCCATCGTCGGGACCAACGCGACGCGACGCTTGGCGTCACGCAAGGCCGAAATATGGTGCCGCAATGCGTCAAGCTGATTGATGGTTTGCACGTCCACGTCGCCTTGTTTATTGGCCTTTGTTGAACCCGCCTATGCGGGAGGGTACAGCGACAATTCAAGGCAAATGTCGCCGCGGACAATATTTGGGGCAGATTTGGGGAATTATGGCCAAGGCACATCACATCGTTTTTGCGAATGAAAAGGGCGGGACGGGTAAATCCACCACCGCGGTCCATGTCGCCATAGCTTTGGCGTCACGCGGCGCGCGGGTGGCGTGCATCGATTTAGATTCGCGTCAGCGCACCTTGTACCGCTATCTGGAAAACCGGCGCGATACGATGACGCGGCGCAATATCACTTTGCCGATGCCGGTGTTCGAAGTCTTCGAGCATGATTCGCAGGCCACGCTGGAGCGGCAGGTGGAACGCCTCGGCGCCGAAAATGATTTCCTCGTGTTCGACACACCGGGACGCGATGATCCCTATGCGCGCTTTGTCGCGACGCAGGCCAATACATTGGTCACGCCCATCAATGACAGCTTTGTTGATTTTGACCTGATTGGCCAAGTCGACGCCGAAAATTTCAAGGTGCGCAAGCTTAGCTTCTATGCGGAGCTTATCTGGGACGCACGTAAGGAACGCGCCAAGGCCGATGGCGTCACCATCGACTGGGTCGTGGTCCGCAACCGCCTACACAATATGGAGGCGCGCAATCAGCAGCGCATGACCGACGCGCTGACCGAATTATCCAAGCGCGTTGGTTTCCGTTCGGTCCCCGGCCTCAATGAGCGCGTCATTTATCGGGAGCTGTTCCCGTCCGGCCTGACTTTGATCGACAAGGGGCATTTGGGCCAG
>CAIPUN010000033.1 GCA_903868245.1 uncultured Sphingomonadales bacterium
CTTACGCAGACCACTTTGGGCGTCAGCCGCGATGATGCCGCACGGTTCCTGACGCATTATGTCGACAAGGGCATTTACGCCCGCGACCCGTTTGTCAGCCTGGATGTGGAAGGCGTTGGCCAGCTGATCGAAATTGCGGCGAACAAAGGCCGCGCGACGCGTCCTGAAATCAAGCTTGGGATTTGCGGCGAACATGGCGGCGATCCGGCGTCGATTGCTTTTTGTGAAAAGATCGGCCTCGATTATGTCAGCGCCTCCCCCTATCGCGTGCCTATCGCGCGATTGGCAGCAGCGCAGGCGGCGCTTGCCAGAAAGTAATCTTTTGCTCTAACCCTCCATCGAGGGAGAGAATTATGAAAACATGGCACCGATTTGCGGCATGTATCGCATTGGGCTTAGTTGGCGGCGCGGCCTTTGCTGTGCATCAGGTTCGTGGCGGATTAAGCGATGGCCTTGCCTCCAGCGGACCGTGGGAGACAGGAAAAAGCTTTGGCACGGTCGATGCCAACGCGCTCACGCGGGCGAAGGTCGCTTTGTCTGGTCTGCTGGCCCTGCCCGCCAAAGAGGCGATGTATTTTACCGCAAAAAACGACAGCGATGGCCGCGCGCTTGACGGGCGCTGCAATTATGTCGTGCACGGCGGAACGCTGGATGGCCGGTGGTGGAGCATCACTTTATATGAAGGCGAAGGCTGGCTTGTAAAAAATGCCGCCAACCGCTGGTCCATTCCGGCGAGCGCCGTAGCCACGGACGCGCAGGGGCGTTGGTCCTTCACCGTATCGCCAAATGCGCAATCGGGCAGTTGGTTGCCAACGGGGTCGGTCGACGCTTTTGACCTGACCTTGCGTCTCTATCACCCGGCGGCGGATATTATCAAAAACCCTGAAAAGGCGCAGCTGCCTATTATTGACCGTAAAGGATGTGCATGATGCGGCGCTGGTTATTTCCGATAGTGGTGGGCGGCCTTGTCGCATGGGGTGCGTATCAGGCGACCTTGCTGGCAACGCCTTATGCGTTGATGCAGGCGGCGATGAAAAAAATTGGCGATCGCGGCCCTGAAAATCAATTCGCCTTTTCGCCCATGACGACAGCCGCCAATCAGACGATTGTTCGGCCAAGCCCTGACCTTGCATATGCCGCTTGCGCCTTTAATGTCTCCAAAGGGCCGGTGCTGGTCGATGTGCAGCCTGTGCCGGACCATTATTGGTCCGTGAGCATTTTTGATGCCCGAACAGATGTGGCGGCGGTACGCAGCGACAGGGACACGAAAGGTGCGCCAGCCCGCCTAGCATTGATTAAGCAGGGGCAAACGGCACCAGCGGGTTATGAACCCGTCCGTGTCGGCTATGACAGGGGGCTGGTGTTGATCCGAATATTGGTCGCCCCGGCCAGCACTTTCCCCACGATTGATGCCATCCGCAGAAAATCGACCTGCAAGCAGGTTTGAAGGGCAAATTAGCTATTGCACAACTTTGCCAGCGTCCCTAATAGCGGCGCTCCAGTGCACCCGTAGCTCAGCTGGATAGAGCATCAGACTACGAATCTGAGGGCCGGGCGTTCGAATCGCTCCGGGTGCACCACTTTTCTTCTCTCTGAATACAGAGACCTCTCGCAATGACCGCAAAATCCAAATCTGCCATCGTTCTGTTGTCCGGTGGCCTCGATTCAATGGTTGTTGCCGGCTTGGCGCGCGAGGCAGGCTATGACGTCATCGCGCTGACCATTGACTATAACCAGCGGCACAGAATTGAGCTCGATAGTGCCGCGACCATCGCCGCGCATTTGGAGGCGATTGAACATATCGTCCTGCCGCTTGATCTGACACGCTTTGGCGGCTCGGCGCTGACGGCGGACATTGCTGTTCCCAAAGAGGGTGTTGAAGAAAACGCTATCCCGATCACATATGTGCCAGCGCGCAACACGATATTCCTCTCCTTATGCCTTGGCCTTGCCGAAGCACGCGGCGCGCGGGATTTGTGGATTGGCGTCAATGCACTTGATTATTCGGGCTATCCAGACTGCCGCCCGGAATTCATCCGCGCATTTGAAGGCATGGCCAATTTGGCCACCAAGGCGGGTGTTGAGGGCGATCCTTTCACTATCCACACGCCGTTGTTGAATATGACCAAGGCGGACATTGCGCGCGAAGCCGCAAGGTTGGGCCTCGATGCGGGTATGAGCTGGTCCTGCTATGATCCAAGTCCGGACAATAAGGCCTGCGGTCAATGCGATGCCTGCCGCCTGCGCGCAAAGGGCTTTGCCGATGCGGGCCTTCCGGACCCGACCATTTACGCATGAGCTACGCGGTTAAAGAGATTTTCCTGACCTTACAGGGGGAGGGCGTGCATGCGGGTCGCCGCGCGGTGTTCCTGCGCTTTTCCGGCTGCAATTTGTGGAGCGGGCGAGAGGCCGACCGCGCCAGCGCGATTTGCCAATTTTGCGATACCGACTTTGTCGGCACGGACGGTGAAAATGGTGGACGTTATGATGCCGAGGCATTGGCTGCTAAGGTCGCTGAACTATGGGGTGATGGCACTGACAATCGCTATGTCGTGATCACCGGCGGCGAACCTATGTTGCAGGTGGACGACGGGATTGTCGACGCGCTTCATGCCCAAGCTTTCCAGATCGCGATTGAAAGTAACGGCACGATAGCAGTGCATCCCGGTATTGATTGGGTGTGCATCAGCCCCAAAGCTGGGTCGGACGTCATCCAACATAGCGGCGATGAGTTGAAATTGGTGTGGCCGCAACCCACCAGTGACCTGGATGCCATGGAACAATGGCAATTTGCCCATTTCCTCATTCAGCCCATGGATGCAGGCGACGCAGGTGTAAATGCCGCCCATGTCGCGGAGGCAACCCGCTTCGTTATGGAGCGACCAAAATGGCGCTTATCCTTGCAAAACCACAAGATTCTTGGGCTACCTTAGGCGCATATAAATTTGCTTGTAACCTTTTCCCGAAAGTGACAGTCTTGTGACAGGGAAGAGGAGAGAGAAAATGGCAAAAGCCCAAAAAGCGCACTTGCGCGCCTATAAAAGCTGTTCGAAACGCATGTCTGACCATGTGGCCCTTGCTCTGGTTGTTTACACATTAGCTTTGATATTTTTGGTGACGCCGACGATTGAATCGACTGGCACATCTATTTTTCCGTATTTTGTCTTGGTCCTTTTTGTTGCTGCCGTCATTCCGTTGTGCCGAAATCTGGAACGGCGTTGGCAGGCACTGTGTGCCACTGCCCATCCTGACGAAGGACTGGAAACGCATTATTCTGCTGACCGGTTGAAGTTGTGGGTCGCTGCTATTGCCATTCCGGCTGTGTTGGCGGTGCTATTCACGGTTTTTTGAAAGCCGCTTGATTGACGCTGTAACGGCCCGCGCCTAAGCGGGAATCATGCTGACACCACAACACGCGCTTGATCGCGCGCAAAATCTCGTTTCCCAAGCTATGAAGGCGGGCGCTGACGCGGCGGACGCTGTCTATGTCTGCGATGCCTCGACGGAAGTCCAAGTGCGGCTCGGTCAGTTGGAAGATGTGGCCCGCTCCGAAGGCGAAGATATCGGCCTGCGCGTATTTGTCGGCCAACGCTCCGCCACGATTTCATCATCCAACATGAACCCCGACATTCTGGCAGGGCTCGTCACCCGCGCCATCGATATGGCCAAAGAAGCTCCGGAGGACCAATATGCTGGCCTCGCACCGCAGGGCCGTTTGCTGACGGGGGATATTCCAGATTTTGACGGCGATGATGGCCTTGACCCGGACCCAGCCCTTTTGCGTGCGGCTGCGTTGGAATGTGAAGATGCGGCGCGCGCTGTGCCGGGCGTCACCAACAGCGAAGGCGCGGGTGCCAGCGCCGGACGCAGTATTTTTGCGCTGGCCACCAGCCATGGCTTTGCCGGCGTCAAATCCGGTTCCGGCTACGGCCTGTCGGCCAGCGTGCTGTCTGGCGATGGCGATGCCAAGGAACGCGATTATGACTGGCGGTCGGCGCGGCATCTTGCGGACCTCGACAGCCCTTCCAGCATTGGCACCCGCGCAGGCGAACGCGCGGTCAAGCGGCTAAATCCCGGAACCATCAAGAGCGGACAGATGCCCGTTGTGTTTGACCCGCGCGTTGGCGGCTCTTTCGTCGGCCATTTGTTGGGCGGTATCAGCGGTTCAGCCATCGCACGCAAAACAAGCTTCTTACTAGAATCCCTTGGCGCGCAATTGTTCGACAGCGGTATCTCCATTATCGATGACCCGCACCGGATGCGCGGCCTTGGTTCAGGCGCATTTGACGGCGAAGGCCTGCCCACGGCGCGTCGTTCGATCATTGAAAATGGCGTCTTAACGGGTTGGTTGATGGAAAGCGCGTCGGCGCGGCAATTGGGACTGGAGCCCACTGGTCACGCCAGTCGCGGGATCAGCGGCGCACCCGGCGTCAGCCCATCCAATGTGCATCTGGAGGGCGGCAGTGTCAGCGTTGCCGAACTGATCGCCGATATCAAGCATGGTGTCTATATCCATGAACTGGCAGGGCAAGGCGTCAACCCAGTCACTGGCGATTACAGCCGCGGTGCCGCGGGCTTCCTTATCATCAACGGCGAAATTGCCGGGCCAGTCAGCGAATTCACCATTGCAGGTAATTTAAAGGACATGTTTGCGGCCATGACTGCGGCCAATGACCTTGAATTCTCCCGCAGCATGAACGTGCCGACATTACGCATCGACGGCATGATGATAGCAGGTGCCTGAACGGCAGCTTGACCGCTCCGCCGTTGTCGCCGCGACGCAAGAAGCCGCGGCATTGGCCTTTGCCAGTTGGCGGGAGGGCGCGGCGGCCGACACTAATGTGTGGGACAAAGGCAAGAATAATCCCGTTAGCGACATCGACATGGCGGTGGACGCCTTTCTCACCAAACGGTTGCGGGCCATTTTGCCCGAGGCCGCGTGGTTGTCGGAAGAAACGGTGGATGACCCGTCCCGGCTGGATGCAAGGCTGCTGTGGCTGGTCGACCCCATTGACGGTACGCGCGATTATGTCCGCGGGCTCAGTGGATGGTGCGTATCGGTGGCGTTAGTGGCCGATGGCTTGCCGGTCTTCGCGGTGATGGCCGCACCGGCACAAGGCAAAGTCTGGGTAGCGGCGCACGGGGAAGGCGTGACCTGCAATGGCGAGCGACTTTTAGGCAGCACCCGGCTAGACTTCAACGGATCACGCGTGCCTGCCGATGATTTGCCAAAGTTGGATGCGGATTTGGTGACAGTGACCAAGCCCAATAGCATCGCCATGCGCATGACGATGGTCGCTTGCGACCGCGCGGATCTTGTTGCGACGTTGCGTTGGGGTAATGAATGGGACATTGCGGCGGCGCATTTGGTGGCGCAGGAGGCAGGCGGGGTTGTGACCGATGCCTTGGGGCGGCCTATTCGCTATAACAAACGCCAGCCGCTGGATTTTGGCCTGATCTGCTGCGCGCCGGGGATTCATCAGGCGGCAGTGGAGCGCTTATCGGGTAGAGCCGCGCAGCTGTTAAATCGGTCCGTTTGAAGTTGGTTTAAGGTCCGCCCGCCAAAGCTCGTCATGCTGAACTTGTTTCAGCATAACACACCAACGTCGCCCGTTATCCTGAAACAAGTTCAGGATGACGAATTGGGGCTGCGCGCGTTAGGCTAATTCAGCGAGCCTACGGCGCTAAACCCGCGTCCGCGTCCATAAGGCATCGCGGTGCATATCACGGGGCTTGTTGACAACTGCGTCGACGAACGCCTTGCGGACCCATCGGAATTTCTCTGGGCGGCTGGTGAAAATCCTTTGGTCCCAAGCCTGCGCGCCGGACTCGCGCACCTTACGTGCGATTTCGCCGTAAATTCCCGCGGCTGACAATACCGCCCAGCGGGCACGCAATGGTAAATGCTTGGCACCAACGCGTGCCGATGCCTCATATTGTTCCGCCGCATCGGCAAGCCAACGGCCCATAAGCGCAAGTTTCTTGCGGTTATGCGGCTTCATATGTTCGCCAGGCCCGATGTCGAGTGTCGCAAGCCAATCATCGGGCAAATAGCACCGGCCAGCTGCGTTATCTTCCGCAATGTCGCGGGCGATATTGGCAAGCTGAAAAGCAAGGCCAAGGTCACAGGCCCTGTCGAGCGTCGCGTCATCATTGGCGGGAACGCCCATGACCACCGCCATCATGACGCCAACCGCCCCTGCGACATGGTAGCAATATTGATATAGGTCGTTTTCGTGGCGCGGGTGCCAGTCGGCGGCGTCGAGGGCGAAACCTTCGATCACATCCTCTGCCATGCGCTGCGTGAGGCCACATTCGCGTGCGACCACGCCCAAGCAGTCAAAGGCTGGCTCGCCTGTGGGCGTTCCGGCGAGCGCCATCGCGGTCAGTTCGCGGATTGCCTGTAACCGCGCCTGCGGGTCTGTGACCGCCTCCATCGCGCCGCCATGGTCTTGCCCATCGGCCATATCATCGCATTTGCGGCACCATGCATATAACAGCCACACTCGTTCGCGGGTTGTCCGGTCGAACAGGCGGCTGGCAAAGCGAAAGGATTTCGACCCGCGCGAGATGTTATCTTGCGCAAAGGCGACGAGTGCAGGACGGTCCATTATCCCCCTTCCGCTTGCCGGAGGGGAGTCACAGGTCGTCTGCTTTCATCTGGAAAATCGTTTTGTGCGGCACATAAGCGGCCATCTTGTCCAACAAGACATCCAGATTATCATCGACGATCATAATCCCCGCATGTTGAGGTCGAATGAAACCAACGTCGATCATATTCTGGTTAAACGCAATCAACTGGTCGTAAAACCCAGCCATGTTTAGCAAGCCAACGGGCTTTTGGTGATAGCCAAGCTGCGACCAGCTAATGGCTTCCCACAACTCATCCATTGTGCCTACGCCGCCCGGTATAGTGATAAAGCCGTCGGACAAGTCGGTAAATCGTTGCTTACGTTCGTGCATACCCGATACCACATGCAGTTCGGTACAGCCCTTGTGCGCCACTTCTGCGCCGACCAAAGCCTCGGGGATGATGCCGATGACTTCGCCGCCAGCTTCCAGCGCGCTATCGGCTACTGCGCCCATAAGGCCAAGCCGCCCGCCGCCATAGACAACAGCAATCCCGCGTTTGGCCAAGGCCTTTCCAACTTCACGGGCGGCATTGATATAGATGGGATTTTCTGGTGTCGCTGACCCGCAATAGACCGCAAGGCGTTTCATGATTTTGCGTCCTCTAACATTAATGCCGCCGTTGCTTTTGCGCTCCCCACAACACCGGGAATGCCCGCGCCGGGATGCGTACCTGCGCCGACAAAATACAGGTTCGATATCGCGTCATCGCGGTTGTGCGCGCGCATGTAGGCCGATTGCCACAATACAGGTTCAAGGCTGAACGCGCTGCCCAAATGGGCGGACAAGTCGCGGCTAAAATCGGCAGGCGTATAATGGAACTGGGTCATGATGCGGCTGCGGATGTCGGGGATTAAGCGGCGTTCCAGCTCGTCCAATATCCGTTCCTTCATTGCTTCACCCACATCGCCATCCCAATCATGCGGCGCTTTGCCCAAATGGGCAACGGGCGCGAGCACGTAAAAGGTGGAGCACCCATCGGGCGCAAGGCTTGGGTCGGTGACGGTCGGGTGATGCAAATAAAGCGAGAAGTCCTTTGGCACGACACCATGATTGAATATATCGTCGAGCAGTCCCTTATAGCGCGGGCCGAATAATATCATGTGGTGTGGGATGCCGGGCCATGTGCCCTTAATGCCCAAATGCAGCACGAACAAAGACGGCGACCAGCTTTTACGGCGCAAGGCATTGCTTGCCCGTTCGCCGCGCTTATTATGAGTCAACAAGTCTTTGTAGGTGTGCATCAAATCGCCATTTGAAGCCGCCATATCACAATCCATGCGCCAACCGGACTTTGTCCGTACGCCTATGACCTTGTCACCGCGTGTTTCAATTTCTTCGACCGCATCGTCCAAACGAACGGTCCCGCCGAGCCGTTCGAAATGCGTCACCATGGCATTGACGAGGCGGTTTGTGCCGCCCTTGGCAAACCATACGCCGCCTTCTTTTTCTATGGTGTGGATGAGCGCATAAATTGCGCTAGTGCTCATCGGATTGCCGCCGACGAGCAATGTGTGAAACGACAGCGCCTCGCGTAATTTTTCATCTTTGACGTAAGAAGAAACAATCGAATAAACCGAACGCCACGCCTGATATTTCATCAACGCAGGCGCGGCCTTTATCATCGAGGCAAAGTCCAGAAACGAGACGGAACCAAGCTTTTGATAGCCTTGTTTATATACACCCTTCGAATATTCGAGGAACTTGCGATAGCCTTCGACATCTGCGGGGTTCAATTTTTCGATCTCGGATTTTAGGCCCGGCGCATCGTTGGAGTAATCGAAATTCGTGCCATCTGGCCAGTTGAGGCGGTAAAAGGGGAAAACCGGCATCAATTCGATGTCGTCCGCCATTTTATGGCCAGACAGCGCCCATAATTCTTCGAGGCAGGGCGGATCGGTGATCACGGTGGGGCCACCATCAAAGGTAAAGCCATCCTTCTCCCAAAAATAAGCGCGGCCACCGGGCTTGTCCCGTGCTTCGACGATTGTGGTCGATATACCGGCGGACTGCAGGCGGATGGCGAGTGCAAGGCCGCCGAAGCCGGCGCCGATGACCACTGCTTTTTGTGTCATAGCGATCGCCCCAAAAGATCGTTATCCTGAACTGGTTTCAGGATTACATGCGACGTTATTGCGTTATCCCGAAACCAGTTCGGAATGATGAAAGCGGTTGGAACCTTGGTCACCTTTTCTTGCTCCAGATTGCTTTTACCGCCCGCCCTATAGGAATGGGTGGCTTTCCGGAGAGGATGCGCGCCATATCGCCGACTGTGGTATCTCCAGCGTAGAAGCGTTCGATCAAGCCGGGGTCAAGCCGGTAGAAACGTTCCAATATCTTATACCTATCTGCGCCATCCGCGCCGCGGAAAAGCATGCGGTTCAGCATGCGGAAGAATCTGCCCTTACGCCAATGTTTCTCCGCCCGTTGCCGCAGCGCAAGGTTCAGCTTGTCGCCGTCTAGGTCAGGCTGCTCGGCGATGAAAATAGCATTGCGCACGGCATCGGGCAGAGAGTAGCTGGTGACGGGTTGGAAAAAGGCACCTCGCGCGCCAGCCTTGGCGGTCCGGCCACTGCCGCTATTCCAATAGCTTTCGAGATCGCCGCCCATAACCACTGGCAAAACCCCGTTTTCTTCCCGCAGGATGCGTTCGACTTTCCAACCTTTTTCGTCAGCATAGGCCGCGAGCCGTTGCCGCAAAATGCGTGGGTCATGGTGCGGCTTGTCGCTATAATATGTGTCTTCGACAAACAGCTTGTCCATGCCAAAGGGCAGGACGTAAACGAAACGATAGCCATCATGTTGGTCAACTGTGGCGTCCATGACGATGGGCTTGGTGAGGTTGTGTGGCTCGGACAATTGCAACAACTGCCCTGTGAATTTTTGCCAACCGCAGTCGAGATGATGGAGATCGCCCGGGCCACGCGCGTCGATAACACCGCCCGCATTAATCCGCTGCGCACCGTCGAGCACCACGAGGCGCGGGGACACGGCCTTCACTTCGCGGCCGAGCATGAGCGACGATGCGGGAAGTTCCTTGCGCAAGACCCAATCAAAATGTTCGGATTCGATACTGTAATAAATGTTATCCAGTGACCGGCTGTGCGCAGGAAACTGCACATCATAGCCCGACCAACCATAAGTGACCAAAGGCGCCGTCAGCCAGCGATGCTCCGGCAAAATGTCGCTCGCGAAGTAGCTCCAGATATGATTGCCGCCAAAGCTTTGACCTTGTTCGATGAGAACAACATGTAACTCGGGCCGCATCTTAGCCAATGCCAGCGCGATAAGTCCGCCAGCAAGGCCACCGCCAACGATGGCAACGTCGCATTTGATGTTTTTGACAGTCACGGCACCGCCCTAGCGCAGGCATTTTGCAAGGGAAAGGGGCCTGCCACCGTAATGCACAGCTTTCTAAGCCATCATTTCAATCCGCAAAGAGATCGCGCTATATTTTCTACATGCTATTCAGGCGCAAGACGGTTAGAACTGAGCCGCAGCTCTTAGCAAAAACTGCTGCATAGGGGGAGTGAACATGCGGAAAAAATGGCTTTTGGCGGCGCTTGGATTAGTCGGGCTTGCGGGTGCGGTTGCATATACGCAGCGCGATACAATCGCGATGGCGCTTATTAGTCGCGCCGCAGATGGTGCCATGGCGCGCAACGTTATGACGGATTTGCCCGCTGACCAACTGCATGTCGGTTTCTGTGGTACGGGATCCCCTTTACCAAGCCGCGATCGCGCCGCCGCCTGCACTGTGGTTATCGCCAATGGCAGATTGTTCGTTTTCGACATGGGTGAAGGTTCGGGCGAAACATTGTCCTTGATGGGGATGCCGCTCGATAGAGTGCAAGGCGTGTGGCTGACGCATTTACACAGCGACCATTTTGAAGGCCTTGGCCCATTCACCTTGCAACGCTGGGCAGGGACCACCGCCAAAACGCCGTTGAAGGTGTCCGGTCCGACAGGTGTCACCGAAATCACGGAAGGGTTGAACGCGGCCTATCGCATTGATTCCACCTATCGTGTTGCGCATCATGGCGAAGCCGTTGTGCCGCTATCGGGCTTTGGCATGACAGGGGCGGCTATTCAGCCGGGGACCGTTTATAACGCCGATGGCGTTCGGATCACGGCATTTGCCGTCGACCATGACCCGATTACGCCTGCATTTGGCTATCGCGTCGATTATAAGGGCAAAAGCGTCACCATTACCGGCGACACAGCGTTTACCCCAAAGCTTGCGGCTGCGGCCAAGGGGTCGGACCTGTTGGTGAGCGAGCTGCTGTCCCCGCGTATCGTTGGCGCACTCGCCAACAGCGCGCAAAAGGCTGGCATGGCAAACCGCGCCAAGATTTTTGACGATATTCAGAACTATCATATCAGCCCTGAACTGGCCGCGGATGTTGCCAAATCGGCAGATGTTGGCATGCTCGCCTTCACGCATATTGTGCCGTCTTTACCAAAGCCGCTCGAATTTGCGTTATTGGGTGATGCGGGTAACCACTATGATGGGAAAATATCGGTAATGCGGGATGGTGATGTTATCAGTATATCCGGTCCGAAAGCGTTCAAAACGCGCAATTTGCTAAACTAATGGTAAAAGGTCGAAGGCCATAACATGGATAGCGTGCATGTCGTGATTTTGTCTGCTGTGGCGATGACGGCGATTGTGGGCACGCGCTATTTACTTGTCAGCGGCGCGTTTGCGTGGGCGACCAAAATCCGGGAACCTGAACTTTATATTGGCCTCGACCATCAGATTAAACGGGAAATTGGCTGGAGCCTCGCCAGTGCTGGGATCTACGGCATTCCTGCGGGCATTGTGGCTTGGAGCTGGGATAGCTTGGGCTGGACGCAGATCTACACCGACGTGAACGCGTTTCCTTTGTGGTATCTGCCGGTGTCGGTTTTCCTGTATTTATTTGCGCATGACACGTGGTTTTATTGGACGCACCGCCTGATGCATCGACCATTTTGGTTCAGGGCCGCACATGCCGTCCACCATGATAGCCGCCCGCCCACCGCATGGGCCGCAATGTCGTTTCATCCGTGGGAGGCCTTGTCGGGCGCATTTGTCATTCCCGTTTTGGTGTTTCTTATCCCTGTTCATGTTGGGGCTTTGGGCGCTGTGTTAGCGATCATGACGATCATGGGTGTGACCAACCATATGGGGTGGGAATGTTTTCCTAAGTTCATAGTAAACGGCAGTTTGGGACGCTGGTTGATAACGGCGACGCATCATCAAAAGCACCATGAAGCATATCGGGGAAATTATGGTTTATATTTCAGGTTTTGGGACAAAATGTGCGGCACGGATCTTGGGCTCGGCGATTGGAGTCGCCGCCCTCATTAGCCCGGCTGCGGCAACAGCACCCACTGCAAC
>CAIPUN010000034.1 GCA_903868245.1 uncultured Sphingomonadales bacterium
ACGATTGACCCGTCGCCGGAGGAACTTGCATTGCGCCTGCAACTGCGGCTCGAGCGTCTGAACGCCATGCGCGAAAGTGGCGCGCGCTTGATGGCACGCGACCGGATTGGCCGCGATGTGTTCTTACGCGGCACACCCGAAGGGTTGCGCGTGGTTAAAGCGCGGGCATGGGAGTGCGATTATTTTGAGCTGATTACCGCATATGGTCAAATCAACGCGCGCACCGCGCCTGCCATGCACATCGTCAAAAAGCGCCAAGTCATGACACTAGAACAAGCGTTGGAGCGCGTATCGGCGATGATTGGCCGTGCGATTGACTGGACGGCGATTGAGGCGTTTCTGCCACCGATGGCGGACCCGGCCTTGCGTAAATCAGCTTTAGCCTCCAGCTTTGTCGCTGCCTTGGAACTTGCCAAACGTGGGCTCGCCGATCTGCAGCAAGAGGCAACCTTTGCGCCATTAATGGTGAGGAAAAAGGCAAGATGATCGAAACCGACCCAGACCTTCGCGCGGTGGAGGCGACCTTGTTCGCGAGCGACCAACCAATGACCGTCGAACAAATTCGCGGCTATGTCGGCGACAGCGTCGATGTTGCGGCGGCGCTTACGCAATTGGAGGAGCTTTATGAGGGCCGGGGCATTGAACTCGTCCGGCGCGGTAAGACGTGGCATTTCCAAACCGCCGCTGATCTTGCGCATTTGCTGCGCCGCGAACGCGAGGAAAGTCGAAAGCTCAGCCGCGCTGCGGTCGAGACTCTGGCGATCATTGCCTATCATGAACCGGTGAGTCGTGCTGAGATTGAGGCCATTCGCGGTGTGCAAATTTCGAAAGGCACGTTGGATGTGTTGATGGAGGCGGGATGGGTCCGCCCGGCTGGCCGCCGCGAAGTGCCGGGGCGGCCCTTGCTCTATGCCACGACGCCGGGTTTTTTGACGCATTTCGGCCTGAATAGCCGCAAGGATCTGCCGGGAATCGCGGATCTAAAAGCTGCTGGATTGCTGGACCCAATCGACAGCGCGATGGGGGAAATGCTGTTTGCCGGAGAAGAAAGTGACGCCGAACTGGCAATTGACGAAAACAACGCCTAAATAGGTGAAGGACATGCGACATCGGGGTCGCAACATCCGGGGCGCGCCCCGTTAGGAGTATGAAATGGGTGGTTTTAGCATCTGGCACTGGCTGATTGTTGGCATTTTGGTGTTGCTCTTGTTCGGCAAGGGCCGTTTTTCCGATATGATGGGCGACGTCGCCAAAGGCATTAAAAGCTTTAAAAAGGGCATGAGTGAAGACGACGAGGCTCCTAAGGCTCCGCCACAAATCGGCGCGAATACGGGTGTTGACGCTGAAAAGCAGACTGACAAGACCCAAGGCTAAGCCATTGACAATGCGACATCACTCGCCCTCCATGCTGGGGGCCTGACGTGTTTGATATCGCGTCTTCTGAATTGCTGCTTGTTGTGCTTGTGGCACTCTTGGTCATTGGGCCAAAGGATTTGCCAAAGGCTTTGCGCGTTGTGGGCAAATGGGTGGGCAAGGCGCGGGGTGTCGCGGCGCATTTCCGGTCAGGCTTTGACGAAATGGTGCGTCAGTCCGAGCTCGACGAACTGGAGAAAAAGTGGAAGGCGGAAAATGAACGCATCATGCGCGCGCATCCGGCCGATCCACGCGCCGAGGTTGTCGGTGATGATCCTGCAACAGATATAGCAGAAACGCCCGTAGTTGCGCCGCCCAGCGAAACGGCGGCCAAGACATGAGCGATATCGACGACAGCAAAATGCCCTTACTCGATCATTTGATTGAGCTGCGCAGCCGTCTCCTCTGGAGCTTTTTGGCGCTCGCTATTGCTTTTGGCATCAGCCTTTATTTTGCACGGCCGATCTTTGGTTTTCTGGTGCAGCCTCTGCTGGCGTCAGGCCAAACGAAACTCATTTACACGGCAATATTTGAGGCATTTTTTGTCGAGATTAAGGTCGCGTTTTTTGCCGCGACCTTCTTTTCCTTCCCGGTATTTGCGACGCAATTATGGCGCTTCGTGGCGCCAGGCCTGTATAACAAGGAAAAGCGCGCGTTTTTGCCATTTTTGCTCGCAACGCCCGTCTTGTTCATCATCGGCGCGTCCATGGCTTATTTCATGGCGATCCCCGTTGCGTTGGAATATTTGCTTGGCTTTGGCGGCACTGTCGGCGGTGTTGAGCAACAGGCGCTTCCGGGTGTGGACAATTATCTGAATTTTGTGATGAAGTTCATCTTCGGCTTCGGCATATCGTTCTTACTCCCTGTGTTGTTGATGCTGTTGGAGCGGGCAGGGATTGTGACGCTAGAACAGCTTAAGAGCGCGCGGCGTTATGCGATTGTCGGCGCATTCGCTATCGCCGCCGTCCTCACCCCACCCGATGTTGTGTCGCAATTGCTGCTCGCGATCCCTTTATGCATATTGTACGAGCTGGCCCTCATCGCGATCTGGTTCACCCGCCGCCGCCGCAAAAAAGCTGAGGCCGCTGAAGAGACCGCGCTTTAGTTTTGACGGCAATATCGTCGTCCTTGCCATCCCCCATAACCGCCCCACGTCATCCTGAACTTGTTTCAGGGTCTATCGTGCAGCATGCCCAGAGCTAGAAAGGAAAAATGGTCCCTGAAACACGTTTAGGATTACGGGAAGTAGAATAAGGAGGGCGCTCCTATTCATTGATGTCGCGCGCAGGGGAGAGACCCCTAAAGGGCGCGCCCCGCACAAACAATAAGGGCCGGAGGTTCCCCTCCAGCCCCTCTTATAATTTCACCAGATCAGTTTTTAGATCGCGCGATCACCCGCGCCCTTGACGGTGTTGCACGAACAATATCGGATGATCAAAAACTGACGCGTGCCGTCACCCGGAAATCACGACCAACCAAAGGCACGAAATCCTTGGTAAAGGACGCTGCACGTCGTGCGGTGACGTCGAAGATATTGTTCGCCGAGGCGATCAGCGCAATGTTACGATCCCGTCCGAACGGCCGCCAAGTCGCCGAAGCGTTGACCAAAGTGAAGCCATGGGTTGGCGTTTCAAATGCTGCGGTCTTCGTCTGGTCATCGTTAAATTCGACTTCGCCGCGCAAGTCAAAACTTGCATTGGTTAACTCAACGCCGCCCAGCAAGCGCAAGGGTGGGATCCGCGGGACATCGCCACCACCGGACGAGATTTTGGCGCGCGTATAATCCGCTACGCCATCGACCGATAGGTTGGAACTGCCAAAGCGGGCGAGGCGCTGGGACGCTTGAAATTCCACACCCCAAACCTTGGCGTCTTTTTGGAAATATTGGAACACGGGCAAATCATCTTCAATGTCGCCTGTCTCAGCCTCATAAATGAAATTGTCGAAGCGGTTGTTGTACAACGTTGCGCTGAACGCGGTTTCCGGGGTTTCATACCGCGCGTAGAGTTCACCATTCCAGGCACGTTCGCTTTTCAGATCAGGTTCACCCATTTCATAAGCTTGGGTCGCGATATGCGGTCCGTTGGAAAATAACTCCTCCACCGCTGGTGCACGGCCCGTCCGCGAAATATTCGTACCGATCTTCAGATCACCAATATGGTAGCCAAGGCCAAATGCGGCCGAGACATTGTTGAAGGTGCGTGAAAGCCCCAAAGTGTCGGCGCGCAGTTTTGCAGTGTCAAACCGCATAGCGATTTCAGCGTCCAGATTGCCTTTGGTATATTCCTGCAAGGTGAACAGTCCAAATTGCTGCGTTGTATTGGGTGGGACGAAGGCTTCTGCCCCAATGGCTTCCAAATCGCGGGACTGATATTGGATGCCGCTTGCCCCGCGCCAGCCGTTGCGGTCATTCTGAACCAATTCGACCCGCGCCTCGATACCTTGGCTGTTAAAGACGGTGCCGACTTCGTCGCCTTCAAATTCAGTATGGGTATAGTCAGCATAGCCCGCGCGCAGACGCAGTTTTTCTAAGAAGCCGTCGCCCAAATTGACTTCACCGCGCAGGTCAAAGCGATATTGCCGCAAGCCGATGGTGACGGGTACTTCACCTTCTGCATGTTCCTCGCCATCTGCATGTTCTTCGTCTTCATGCGCATGGGATGCGCCAGGGCGGGCAGGGATGCCGTAATTTGTGTCATAAATACTGTAAGATACGCCGATATTGCCGCCCTCGTCGATAAACGCAATGCCACCACCAGCGGTCCAGCTTTTCACTGCGCTGTTGGGAATGCGGCCGCGCTGATCCGCCAGTTCGCGTGCTTCGGACGCTTCTTCGAGATGGCCTTCGCTTGCTTCCTCGGCCGCAAAGTCCAGCACCTCAGCGCGCAGATTGGGGGACAGGATATAGCCGCCAGAACGCAGGTCATCACTGTTGCGATAGCTGCCGTCGATATGGACGATGACCCGGTCGGTGATCGGCATATCAATCGAAGCGCCGCCGGACCAGTCGCGTGCGGCGCTGCCATATCCGGCCAAGGCGTCGATGTGGATATCTTCGTCCGGAATGGAGCGCGGTATCCTTTTGTCGAGCGCGTTAACCGCGCCGCCGACGGCCTGGCCACCGAATAACAGGACAGCTGGTCCACGCAGCACTTCGATCCGATCGACTGTTAAGGTATCGATGGTCACGGCATGGTCCGCCGACGTGTTCGAAGCGTCGATATTGCCAATGCCGTCGGTGAGGACGGCAACGCGGTTCCCTTGATATCCGCGCAGCACAGGCCGCGATGCACCCGGCGAGAAGCTTGTCGCCGAAACGCCGGGCAGGCTAGTGAGGATATCACCCAATTGCGCGCGGGTTTTTTCGGCGAGCACTTCGCCCGAAATCGCCGACGTGCCCGATAGAATGTCGAGCCTTTCGACATAAGGCGCGGTCACGACGATGTCGTCAGTCCCGTGAAAATCGTCAGACACCGTATTGCCTTCGGTCGAAACCATATTGCTCTGCTGCGCATAAGCGGGCGTGGCCAAAGCCAGCGATAATGCGGAAATGCTTGCGGATATCTTGAGAAGCGGTGCGTTTTTCATATGAGAATGTCATCCATAAGTGCCAAAGATAGGTCGCATATTATGCACAATGATATAATATAACAATACCTGAAGTGTATTTTGTTAATATTTCGGCTTTTGGCGGGCATATTGTCGCGCCCAAAGCCAGACCGGCTTGCGATTGGCCATGAACGCGCCTAGCTATCGGCGATATGAATATGCTTGGCTCAACACTTGATTTGATTGGCAACACTCCGCTCGTCCGCCTGAAAGGGCCAAGCGAGGAAGCTGGATGCGATATTTTTGGCAAATGTGAATATGTGAATCCCGGTGCGTCGGTAAAGGACCGCGCTGCGCTTTATATTGTCCGCGATGCCGAACGGCAGGGGCTTTTGAAACCCGGTGGGACAATCGTCGAGGGTACGGCGGGAAACACCGGCATTGGCCTTGCATTGGTGTGTAATGCGCTTGGGTATAAGACGATTATTGTCATGCCCGAAACACAGAGTCAGGAGAAAAAGGACACGCTGCGCGCTTTGGGCGCAGAGCTCGTGCTTGTGCCAGCTGCGCCTTATGCGAACCCGGGGCACTTTGTGCATAGCTCGCGCCGGTTGGCCGAAGAAACCGAAAATGCCGTCTGGGCAAATCAGTTCGACAATATCGCCAATCGCCGCGCACATATCGAAACGACTGCCGAGGAAATCTGGACGCAGATGGATGGCAAGATTGACGGCTTCATTTGCGCTGCTGGAACAGGCGGGACGATCGCTGGCGTTGGACTTGGGCTGAAGGCGAAGGATGAGGGCGTCACCATCGCTCTTGCCGATCCGCATGGTGCGGCGCTCTATAATTATTATGCATGCGGCGAATTAAGCGCTGAGGGCAGCTCGGTCGCTGAAGGCATCGGGCAGGGGCGGATCACCGCAAATCTTGACGGCGCGCCGATTGATACACAATTCCGCATTTCCGATGAAGAAGGCCTTGTGTGGGTCCGGCGGCTTTTGGCTGAGGAGGGGCTTTGCCTTGGGCTATCGTCTGGGATCAACGTGGCGGGCGCCATCGCGCTGGCAAAGCATCTGGGGCCGGGTAAACGCATCGTCACGATATTGTGCGACACAGGCTTTCGCTATTTGTCGACCATTTATAACCCCGCATGGATGCGCAGTAAAAACCTTCCCGTGATGCCTTGGCAGCAAGGCAATTAAAGGCAAGATTGGGGTCTAAGGAAAAAGCATATGGCCGAACAAAAGCAATCCGCAATTCAGCGCATTCAGGTGGGACTTGTAGGGCTCGTCGTGGTGCTGTTGTTTGTAATATTGGCCAATATGGTCCTTGATCGGGTGAGTGACGGGCCACAAACAGGGGGTGTGCCTGACGCCGCCCCTCTGATAGCTGATAAGGACGCCATGCCGGATGAACCGCTGGCGGAGCTTGGCGTTACACCGGTGGCCAAGGAAACTGACGCCGAAAGAGCCGCCAAGAACACAGCGCAAACGCCGCTTTCATCCGCGCCGGCGCGGTGACATCTATTTGTTGATGGATAGATTGGCCCGGTTCGGCGCCAGAAAGTGGCTGCTTGTTGCTTTACTGTTGGCCCTTATATTCTTGTTTTTGCTCGCTGTCGTTGCCAGCACGCGTCCAATTGACAGTAGGCCAAAGCCCCCATTAGGGCTGATGACGACGCTGCCGCTGCTATGGAGCGAGGGTGGTATAGAGGCAGATCTGGCCAAGGACGCTACCCCGCATCCTGCATTTTCACGTTTGAGCGCGAATTATGGCATCACGCCCGTCGACAATCTGGAGGCTTGGGCGCCAAGGCCTCAGCAGATGCTTCTGCTTGCGCAGCCGCGGGCCTTTGCGCCGCGCGAACTGGTCCGGCTCGATAAATGGGTGCGTCAAGGTGGCCGAGTGATGATACTTGCGGACCCCGCGTTGCAATGGGGAAGCCTTTACCCTTTGGGCGATAAACGGCGTCCGTTATTTACATCCATGCTGTCGCCCTTGTTCGTTTATTGGGGGGTGGAGCTAGTCTTGCCGCTTGAGGATGAGGCGCCGACCTCCATGCGCAAGATTGGCGTGTTCAATATCCGGACGGTAACAGCGGGAGAATGGTTGCCCAAAGCGGCCAGCGACAAGGCCCGCTGCGCAATATTGGCTAAAGGACTGTTGGCCGATTGTCGGATTGGCAAGGGGCGTGCTGTGCTTGTGGCCGATGCCGATTTTCTCGATACCGCCTTTTGGAAAGGGCGAGGCATGCGTGTTCTCACTGGCAAGGATGAATTTGCCAATATGGCTCTGTTGCAAGCGCTTTTGACAGCGTTGCATGACGATAAGGGGCTGGATGGGGATTTTGTGGAAAAATGACGGGGAATGAGGGAATTGGTGTTGGCATCATTCGCAAAACGGCGGATTTTGGGGATTTGGGCGCGATAAAATTGTTCTTATCATGCAACTTTAATTTGGAGCGCTGCGCAAGAAGTAACCGAATTTCGACATTTTTGCGAAAAATAATATAATTTTTCCATAAAATCCCTCTTTTCATCCATAAAATCCCTTGCTATGCACAGTCATCAAGGGGTGGATTCCTGATTCTATCGGTCGTTACGGCGTCCGCATGGCGATATGCTTCGCCATGATTAGAGATCTGCGCCCTTTTTCGAGGGGTGGTTCAGACAGTGTCAGCTTTGGTCGTTTATGCAGGTTCGGGGGTGTCGAATGTCGACGCCAAAGGCCGCACGACTATTCCCGCGGAACTGCGTGACAGCGTCCAGCAATCCAGTGGCAGCAACAGCGTGTGTATATCGCGCCATTCCACCTTGCCTTGCCTCATTGGTTTTGGTGGCTCCGAGCGCCTAAAGCTGCGTGCCGATATCGAAGCGCAATGGCAAAGCGCGGTTAATCGCGGTACTGAATTTGATCGCGAAGTCGCTGGCGTTTCAGCATCCTCTATTTTCGAAACTGCGTTTGAAGCCAGTGGTCGTTTCGTGCTGTCGCCGATGCTCAAGCATTTCGGTCGCATCGAAGATCGCGCTTTCTTCTTTGGCGCAACAACGCATTTCATGCTGTGGAACCCCGACGTCTTCCTGAAAGAAGCGCCTGCAGCATTCAACCCCGTCAAGGACGAGCTGAATTATTGGCTGTCCCAAGCAAAGCGCGACAAATGAGCGCTCCAGCCCCCCATATTCCAGTCTTACTGGATGAAGTAATTCACTCTCTCGCCATCACCCCTGGTGCTGAGGTCGTGGATGGTACCTTTGGTGCGGGTGGATACAGTCAAGCGATACTGGCTGGTGGTGCGCGCGTTTTCGCGTTCGACCGCGATCCCGATGCCCTTAAAGAAGGTGCGGACCTTGCAGGCCGCAGCAAGGGCGCTTTGCGTCTTTACGCGGCCTGTTTTTCTAACATGGACGATGTCTTAACGGCCGACGGCATTTCGTCGGTCGACGGCGTCGTATTGGATATCGGCGTTTCGTCGATGCAGCTTGATCGCGCCGAGCGCGGCTTTTCTTTTCAAAAGGATGGTCCGTTGGATATGCGCATGGGTCAGGACGGCATGACAGCAGCGGACTTCGTCAACGAAGCTGAAGAGGCCGACATTGCCGACATTATTTACCGTTATGGTGAAGAGCATCGTTCACGCCGCATAGCGCGTTCGATTGTTGCCGCGCGGCCCATAGAAACCACTGCGCAGTTGGCTACGATTGTCCGCAAGGCGGTTGGCCATAAGCCTGGTGCACCAAAAGATCCGGCCACACGTGCCTTTCAAGCACTTCGCATTCATGTGAATCGTGAACTGGATGAGCTAACCGACGGTCTTGAGGCTGCTGAACGCATGTTAAAGCCAGGTGGCCGTTTAGCTGTTGTTACCTTCCACAGTCTTGAAGATCGCATCGTAAAGCAATTCTTGCGCCGCCGCAGCGGAGCAGAAGCCGCAGGATCACGCCACGTGCCTATGGTTGGCAGCGAAGGCCCGGCACCCACTTTCGATAAAGCAGAAAAGGCAGTCCGGCCATCGGACGCTGAGCTCGCCCGCAACCCGCGGTCAAGGTCGGCAACCTTGCGTTCCGCAACCCGCACACACGCCCCCGCATGGGCAACAGGAGGACTTGCAGCATGAGTCTCGCAATGAAAAGACTTCAGAATCTCGGCTGGTTGGCCTTGGTTTTCATGGTTGCCATTCTGTTGTATCCATTGTCGCTCAATGTCGCGGCGACGCACAGTGATTTGGTTGCGGTTGATCGGGAAATTCTTGAGACAAAGCGGGAAATCAGCTTTCTTCAAGCCGAAATACGGACGCGTGCCAGCCTTCAACAGCTTGAGGAATGGAACGAGCTTTTATACGGTTATCAGCCACCAGCGGCGCAGCAATTCGTTAATGGTGAAGCAGCACTTGCCGAACTGACCGGAGATCTGCAACAAACGAAACCCGTGATGATGGCCTCCGCAGATATTAATGTAGCGCCCAGCGCGAACCAAGCTAACCCTGCGCCAACGATTGAGGCTGTAGTGAAAAAGTCGACCGCGATTGCAACGGCCGTTGCAACCCCAATTTTCGCCGAACCAGCAAAGCGCGCGGCGCCTAAGCCTGTGGCGCCAAAGGTTGAACAGACCCGGACCGAGCGACTGGCTCGTATGGACGAAACGCTTTTGTCCGACGACTTGCTACGGGACATTTCGGCCAAGTCCGCGAATGAACGCCGCCGCTAATGAATCCCCAGCTGGCCCGCACAACCACTCGGAAAAGCGGCGTTAATCCACCGCCATTTGCGGCGCACGGCTTTTGGCGCATGCTTATTCTGTTGCTGGCTTTTGGCATGTTTGTCGTGCTGTTGATTGGTCGCCTTGCTACATTGGCCTTATTTGAGAGCACGCGTGCATATGGTGCGACGAACACCGAATATGTTCCAGAACGCGGCGACATTGTTGACCGTAACGGCATCCCCTTAGCGCGCAGCATTTATGGCTATGCGATCTGGGTAAAGCCTGAAGAAATCTTGGGTGACCGTAAACAATTGGCCAATCAACTGGCGGCAATTTTTCCCGACACACCGGCTTCTGAATTTTACGCCAAATTGACCGCGAACAAGCCCGGCTATTTACGGAAACGCGCGTTGCCAGAGCAGGTTCGGCAGGTGCACAGCCTTGGTGAGATCGCTATCGAGTTCCCGCGTGAGGCCACGCGTCTCTATCCGCAGCACGACATGGCGGCGCATGTTCTGGGCTTTGTAAACCGCGACGGAAAAGGCGCGATGGGTATGGAGCGGGTCATGAATGACTATCTGCGCGATCCGTCAAAGCGGTCGGCGCCATTGAACCTTGCGTTGGACGTCCGCGTGCAGGCCGCGCTTGAAAGCGAACTTGCATCTGGCATGGCGGCAACATCTGCTAAAGGCGCGGCGGGTGTCATACTTGATGTGCAGACGGGCGAAGTCATTGCCATGGCAACCTTGCCATCGTTTAACCCAAACCGTCCTTCGTTCGCCAATATTCCTGATGACGGGCAGCCCATTGTTGATGGCCGCTACCCCATTACGCGGCAGACCAATAATGTTACCAACCGTGTTTATGAACTTGGTTCCACTTTCAAACCATTAACCGTTGCGGCTGCGATGGACGCCGGCACCGTGCGTGACCTTTCGGTGCGCTATGACGCGACAAGGCCGCTTCAGGTTGGCAAGTTCAAAATCCGGGACTCGCACCCTTCGGATCGTTGGATGAACGCACCAGAATCGCTAATCCACAGCTCAAACGTCGTCACTGCGCAAATTGCCGACAATTTGGGTGCTGCACGCATGGACGCCATGTTGCGCACGATGCATTTCAATGCGCGTCCTGATATTGAGCTCGCCGAAAAAGCGATGCCGCTTTATCCCAAAACATGGGGTCGCCTGACCAATATGACCGTTGGCTATGGCCATGGCATTTCTGTAACGCCGTTACATTTGGCAAGCGCTTATGCTGCTATGGTGAATGGCGGTATCTATCGCCCCGCAACAATGTTCAAAACCAAGCCTGGCGCGAAAATACCCGGCAAACGTGTGTTTACAGCCGCAACCAGCGCGCGGATGCGTCAAATGATGCGCATGATTGTTGTCGATGGCACGGGTAAGAAGGCCGATGCCTTGGGCTACCGAGTTGGCGGCAAAACCGGTTCAGCAGAAAAGCCCGGCATTGGCGGATATAGCCGCAATCTGGTAGTCGCGACCTTTGCCGCCGCATTCCCGATGGATAATCCGCGTTATGTCGTGCTCGCCATGTTGGATGAACCAAAAGGTACCGAGGCATCCAGTTTTCAACGGACGGCAGGCTATACCGCTGCGCCAGTTGTTCAAAAAACAGTGACTCGCATTGGTCCGTTGGTGGGGATTCTTCCGGATATGAAACGCGATGTTGATGTTTCCGAATTGATGCCTTTATTGTGGAAGGCGAAGGGAGAGCAATAGTGAAGCTCGGGCGATTGGTAAGCGGAGCCGATACGGCATACGCCGACATAACAGTGACCGGCTTTGCCATCGACCATCGGAAGATTGCGCCCGGCACGGTTTTTGGTGCATTTGAAGGTGCGGCATTTAACGGCGAAGATTTCATCGACGATGCAATTGCCGCTGGTGCTGTTGCCGTTGTCGCGCGTCCTGAAGCTGTGGTGCGCGGCGCAGTGCATATTGCTGACGCCAATCCGCGCCAAGCCTTTGCGCATCTTGCCGCGAACTTTTTCCAGCCATTTCCAGGCCATGTTGCGGCCGTCACCGGAACCAATGGTAAGACATCGACCGCAGAACTCACGCGGCAGCTTTGGCGGATGGCGGGTCATAATGCAGCTTCGATTGGTACGCTTGGGATCATTACGGCGTCGGATGAGGCTAAGACAGGGCTGACCACCCCTGACATTGTTACCTTCCTTGCGAATATGTCAGGCCTGGCACGCGAAGGCGTTAGCCATGCAATATTTGAGGCATCAAGCCACGGCCTGTTCCAATATCGCAGCGAAGGTGTTCCGGTTTCTGTTGCAGCCTTTACCAATTTAAGCCGCGACCATCTTGATTATCACGGGACAATGGAAGCCTATTTTGAAGCCAAGATGCGGCTATTTGATGAGGTTGTCGACGAAAGCGGCTGCGCCGTCATTTGGGCAGACGATGTCTGGTCCGACCAAGTGATTGTACGTGCGCGCAAACGGGAACTCCGCCTGATTACGGTGGGTGAAAAGGGCAGGGGCATCCAATTATTGTCGCGCGAGCCTACTCAGCTTGGGCAGACGCTTGAACTGCGCATTCAAGGCGACGTGCATAAATTGAAACTGCCGCTGATCGGTGCATATCAGGCGGCGAACGCATTGGTCGCAGCAGGCGTGGTCATGGCAAGCGGTGGAGATGTTGAGAGCCTGCTGTCGCATCTTGCGCGATTGCAGCCTGTGCGCGGACGTTTGGAACGCGCGGTCATCACCAAAAGCGGTGCGCCTGTCTATGTCGATTATGCGCATACGCCCGACGGCTTGCGCGCGGCGATTGCGGCCTTGCGCCCCCATACTAAGGGCAAGCTTATCACCGTATTCGGTGCTGGTGGCGACCGCGATACTGGCAAGCGTCCGGAAATGGGCGCGGTTGCGGTGGCGGATTCTGACATTGTGATCGTCACCGACGATAACCCGAGAAGCGAAGACCCGTCGCTCATCCGCGCTGATGTGATGGCGGGCGCGAAAGGTGCGCATGAAATTGGTGATCGACGTTACGCGATTGCCTTTGCCATTGAACATGCCGAGCCGGACGACATCGTCCTGATCGCGGGCAAGGGGCATGAACAAGGGCAAATTATCATGGGCCGTGTTTTACCCTTTGACGATGTAGAAGTTGCTCGGGAATGCGCAGCATGACCCCATTATGGACCTTTGAAGAATTGCTGGCCGCGACGGGCGGAACAGCGTCCGGGCATTTTGATGTTACAGGTGTCGCCTTTGACTCGCGTGAAATCGGCAAGGGCGATCTGTTCCTGGCCTTGAAAGGCGCGGAGACCGATGGGCATTTGTTTGTCGACAAGGCATTTGCAAATGGCGCAGCGGGGGCGATTGTGTCGCAGCCAGTGGCGCACCCCCATATCCTAGTTGCCGATACAATGCAGGCATTAGAGGCATTGGGCCATGCGTCGCGCGCGCGGACCAAGGCAAAGATCATTGGCGTAACGGGCTCTGCAGGCAAGACCGGAACCAAGGAAGCCTTGTTTGCCGCTTTGGACCGCAGCTCACATGGGCGGGCGCACCGTTCGGTAAAAAGCTACAACAACCATGTCGGGGTACCCTTAAGTCTGGCGCGGATGCCCGCAGATTGCGACTTTGGCATATTCGAAATGGGTATGAACCACGCGGGCGAAATGCGCGCTTTGAGCCATATTGTCAGGCCCGATGTCGCCATCATCACGACAATTGCCCCTGCGCATATCGAATTTTTTAAGGATGAAAGCGGCATTGCCGATGCTAAGGCAGAGATATTCGAAGGCTTAGTTAAAGGCGGCACGGCTATATTGCCCGCGGATAATGTGCATTACCCACGTCTGCGCGCTGCGGCAGAGCTTTACACCAACAGGATTTTGTCTTTTGGCTTCAGTCCAGACGCGGATGTCCGTGTTATCGACCATCTCCATACGCCCCATAATGGGACGCTGATCAACGCAAAGCTGTGCGACGCAATGTTGTCCTTTACCTTGTCGCAACCCGGTCAGCATTGGATTGCAAACAGCATGGCCGTGTTGGCCGCCGTCTTAGCCGCTGGCGGGGATCTGGCATCTGCGGGACTGGCCATGGCCGAAATGGGCGGCCTATCGGGACGCGGCGCCCGGCATGATGTGGCCATTGCGGGCGGCAGGGTGCATGTGATTGATGAAAGTTACAATGCCAATCCAGCATCTATGGCCGCGACAATTGGTCAGTTGGGGCTGTCGGGCGGCGGACGGCGGATAGCTGTTTTAGGCTCGATGAAGGAATTAGGCGATAAGGGTGATCATTATCACCGCGCGCTTGCCGCACCTTTGGCGGCCGCAAAAGTCGATTTTGCGATCCTCGTCGGTCAAGAGATGGAAATTCTCGCCGAAGAGTTGAAAGCAGGGGTTGAGGGGCCCAAGAAATTCGCGCATTGCGCGACCGCGCAGGAGGCACTTGGCGTCCTGCAAGAATATCTTTGCGCATCAGACACGGTTTTGGTTAAAGGTTCCAATAGCATGGGGCTTTCCTCAATCGTCAACGCGCTGACGGGTGGGAAAAACTGATGCTATATCTTTTGGCCGAGTATCTTGGGTTTCCCGGTATTTTTAACCTCATCCGCTATTTAAGTTTCCGCTCTGGCGCCGCGGTGGCCACTGCGTTGGTTATCGGCCTGTTGATTGGGCCACGCTTTATCAGCATGCTGCGTGTGCGTCAGGGCAAGGGCCAACCCATCCGCACCGACGGACCGCAAACCCACCTTGCAAAGGTCGGGACGCCCACGATGGGCGGCTTGATGATCTTGGTATCAGTCGGTATTTCGATGCTTTTGTGGATGGACCTGAAAAATATTTATGTCTGGGCCTGTTTGTTGGTGACCGCTGGTTTTGGCATCGTGGGATTCCTTGACGATTATGACAAAGTCAAAAAGCGCAGCCACAAGGGCGTGTCCGGCAAGGTCCGGTTGTTATGGGAATTTGCCATTGCCGGCGTCGCGGTATCGCTGATCGTCTGGCAATCGGGTGGCAATTTATATCTGCCGTTCGTCAATGGACCCATCATCGATTTGGGCTGGTGGTATGTGCCTTTTGGCGCGTTTGTGATTGTGTCCTTTGGCAATGCTGTGAACCTAACCGATGGTCTGGATGGCCTTGCGACCATGCCCGTCATCATCGCCTCCCTCGCATTTATGTTAATCGTCTACATGGTGGGCAATGCGAAATATGCCGAATATCTTGGTATTCCGTTCTTTATGGGGGCAGGGGATCTTGCCATGCTCTGCGGTGCGATTGTCGGCGCTGGACTTGCCTTTTTATGGTTTAACGCCCCCCCGGCAGCGGTGTTCATGGGTGACACCGGAAGCCTTGCCTTGGGCGGAACACTCGGTGCGATTGCTGTTGTAGCGCACCATGAATTTGTTCTCGCGATCATTGGCGGGCTTTTCGTGGTTGAGGCGCTATCGGTCATCATTCAGGTGTTTTGGTTCAAGCGGACGGGCAAGCGCATTTTTCGCATGGCACCAATTCACCATCATTTTGAGCAGCTTGGCTGGTCCGAACCGACCGTTGTCATCCGCTTCTGGATTGTGGCTTTCGTATTGGCGCTTGCGGGGCTATCAACCCTCAAACTCAGATGATCACTACCCCTGCCTTTAAAGACCGGAAGTTCGCAATATTGGGACTTGCGCGCTCAGGCCTTTCGGCTGTGCGTGCGCTTGTCGCGGGCGGCGCAGAAGTATTGGCATGGGATAATGACGAAGGTGCGCGCGTTAAAGTTGCCGACATTGCGACCATTGCCGATCCGTTACTGAGTGACTTGACAGGCTATACGGCCATTGTTGTGTCGCCCGGCGTTCCAATCAACCGCCACCCTATTGCCGATAAGGCAAAGGCGGCAGGCATCCCTTTGATTGGTGATATCGAATTGTTCGCGATGGCACGGCCGAACCTACCGTCGCATCGTGTTGTAGGTATTACCGGAACCAATGGTAAATCCACGACGACGGCCTTGGTGCATCATTTGCTGGAAAGCGCTGCAATTCCCGTCCGCATGGGGGGCAATATTGGCTTGCCCATATTGTCGCAAGCGCCATTGCCTGCAGGCGGCATCTATGTGCTTGAGCTTTCAAGCTACCAGATTGATATCACGCACAGCCTTGCCTGCGACGCGGCGGCGCTCATCAACCTCTCTCCAGACCATCTCGACCGCTATGAAGGCTATGAAGCCTATATGGCGTCGAAAGCGCGGCTGTTTGAAATGCAAATGGACAAACAGTTTGCTGTATTTGGCAAAGGCGATGCCGATACTGAACGCGTCTATAACGACGTGCTTGCCCGGCGTGGAGCGGAATGCGTGCATCTCGCCGATCCGCAATTGATAAGCGGTCAGGCCGAATGGCCCTCGCTGCAAGGGCCGCATAACTTACAGAATATTGCGGTGGCCATTGCCATCGTCGAATCATTAGGGCTGACGGAGGCCCAATGGCGGCCAGCGATGCGCAGCTTCAACGGACTGGCGCATCGTATGGAAGTTGTGGCCGAGCGTAAGGGCGTATTGTTTGTGAACGACAGCAAGGCAACGAATGCGGCGTCGACTGCGCCTGCCTTGGCTGCTTATCCGCGCGTGCATTGGATCGTCGGCGGTTTGCCAAAGGCTGATAATCTGGATGAATGCATCCCCAATTTCGGTCATGTTGTAAAAGCATACACCATTGGCGAGGCCGGTCCTTTGTTTCATGAATTGTTATCGCCGCATATGCCTGTGGAACGCAGCGAAATGATGGGCGCAGCAGTGCATTCGGCTGCAGCCCAAGCACAGCCAGGCGACGTTATCATGCTTTCGCCCGCTTGCGCGTCCTTTGACCAGTTCAAAGACTTCGAAGCCCGCGGCGATGCGTTCCGCGCAATTGTGGAAGCGTTATGAGCGACAGCAAAGAAGCGCCTTGGGTCCTTGCAGCCAAAACCGGCAAGATTGGCTTTGCTAATCGCCTGGGCCGTGGCGACCGTTCGCCATTGGGCGTTTGGTTCTGGGAACTCGACCGCGTGTTGCTGTCGTTGATGATGGTGCTGATCGCCATTGGTCTACTTGCCGTCGCTGCGGCATCGCCGGCGGGTGCCCAGCGGCTGTCTTCGTCAACCACCGAACTTTCTTCGCTCTATTTCTTTTATCGGCAATTGATTTGGGTCCTCATTGGTGTCCCCATCATGCTTCTGGTATCGATGTCCTCGCGCGAACAAGCGCGACGTTTTGCCGTCTACGGCTTTTGCGTCTTTTTTGTTCTGCTTGCTTTGGTACCACTATTGGGACGCGAGGTGAACGGGTCGCAAAGATGGATTGGCCCTGGTTTTGCGGGGCTTCAGCCGTCTGAGTTTCTGAAACCCTTTTTCGCGGTTATGATGGCGTGGATTATTAGCTGGCGGTTGAAAGATCCAAGCCTGCCCGTTCTTATCCTTACCACCATCGCCACTGGGCTTGTGTGTTTTTTCCTGTTGCTTCAACCTGACCTTGGGCAATCTATTTTGTTCATGGGCACATGGTTCGCCCTGATGATGGTCGCTGGCGTGCCTGCAAGCCGTCTTTGGTTCCTCGTGATCAGTGGCGTAGTGTTCATCCTTCTCGCCTATAATTTCTACCCCGTCGCAACGCAGCGGATAGACGCCTGGATTTTCGGCACTGAGGGGCTGACACATGACAAAATGGCGATGGCGACCTTAACTAACGGGGGCTTTATTGGCCTTGGTCCCGGGCTTGGTATAAAGAAATATTCGCTGCCTGAGGGGCATACCGATTATATCTTCTCGGTTATTGGTGAAGAATTTGGTCTTTTGGCCTGTATGGTCATTGCCATATTATACTTTGCGATTTTGGTTCGCATCATCATCCGCCTGTTGGATGAGAAAGACCAGTTTGTCGTTATGGCGGTAACCGGCCTTGGTGCGCAATTTTGCGGACAGGCGATGATTAACATCGCCGTGAATTTGGGTGTTTTCCCATCCAAGGGCATGACTCTTCCGTTCATCAGCTATGGCGGATCGTCGACCTTGGCGCTTTCAATTACCTGTGGTCTTATACTCGCGTTAACGAAGCGAAACCCATATCTTGACCGGTCGCTGTATATGGTGAAGGGACTCAGGCCATGACCATTTCTCGTCATTATGTGTTGGCCGCCGGCGGTACTGGCGGGCATTTGATTCCTGCCTTTGCGCTGGGACAGGAGCTGATCCACCGGGGTCATCATGTGGCGCTGATTACCGACGAGCGCGGAGCCAAAATTCCGGGCTGCCCTGATAAGATGACGACGCATAAGCTGCCCGCTGGTCGCATTACCAAAAATCTGTCGAGCTGGCTTCCCGGCTTAAAGGCGATTGCCGAAGGCCGTGCTATGGCGCGCCGCCTATATGAAGATTTGGCGCCCAGCGCCGTGGTTGGTTTTGGGGGGTATCCCGCATTTCCAGCATTGCTTGGTGCTTTTGCCGAGAACATACCGACGATCATTCATGAACAAAATGCTGTGCTTGGCCGCGTCAATCGTTTCACAGCGCGGCAAGTGAACGCCATCGCCACCTCTTATCCCGACGTGCTTCGCTTATCGCCTCGCTATGCAAGCAAGGTGCATCTGGTTGGTAACCCGGTCCGCGAAGAGGTGCTTGATTTGCGGGACCAGCCATATCCAGCTTTGTCGACAGAAGGCATCTTTCGCGTGCTGGTGACGGGCGGAAGCCAGGGTGCCAAGGTACTTTCTGATATCGTGCCTGACGGATTGTCGAATTTGCCGATCAGTTTACGGCGGCGCTTGCAAGTAACGCAGCAATGCCGCGCTGAAGATATTGATGCTGTGCGCGCGGCATATGCTACCCATGATATTCCAGCAGAGCTGGCGACCTATTTGCCAGACTTGCCGCAGCGGCTTGGCTGGGCGCATATGGTGATATCGCGGGCTGGGGCATCAACCATTGCCGAGTTAACATGCGCTGGACGGCCAGCGATTTTGGTCCCGCTGCCGAGTGCAACCGACGATCACCAAAGCTACAATGTCAAAGAAATGGTTGAAGCGGGCGGCGCGCGCGCCATTGCGCAGCCAGCATTCACAGCGGTGGAGCTGGCGAAGCAGATCCAGATGATCGCGTTTGAGCCCGGTGCGATGGAAAATGCAGCCAAGGCCGCCAAAAGATGTGGCCGGCCTAATGCGGTTGCCGATCTTGCCGACTTAGTAGAATCCTTTGGCCGCGCCCCCATCATGCATGGAATAAAATCACAAGCCCAACCCAATAGTGGATTCAGCCCATCCCCCGCACTAGCCAAAGAGAATGCAGCATGAGAGGTGTTCCAACCGATATCGGTATTGTGCATTTCGTCGGCATTGGCGGCATCGGCATGTCGGGCATTGCCGAGGTTATGCACAATTTGGGTTACCAAGTGCAGGGCAGCGATATCGCCGACAGCTATGTCATCGACGGCCTTCGCCAGCGCGGCATTAAGGTGATGATTGGTCATAGCGCCGAAAATCTGGGCGATGCCGCGGTGGTGGTAACTTCGACCGCGGTAAAGGCAGGCAACCCAGAACGCGACGCCGCTTTAGAACGGCGCATACCCTTGGTACGCCGGGCAGAAATGCTCGCCGAATTGATGCGGTTGAAGCACACGGTCGCGGTGGCCGGAACGCATGGCAAGACGACGACAACGTCGCTCATCGCCGCGATGCTGGACCATGGCGGCATTGACCCAACGGTCATCAACGGTGGCATCATCAACAGCTACGGTTCCAACGCACGTCTTGGGGCAAGCGACTGGATGGTGGTGGAGGCAGATGAAAGCGACGGCAGCTTCCTAAGGCTTGACGGTACGCTTGCCGTAGTGACCAATATCGATCCCGAACATCTCGAATTTTATGGCGATTTCGACGCGATCAAAAACGCTTTTGTCGAATTCGTCGAAAACGTGCCTTTTTATGGTGCGGCAATCATGTGCCTCGACCATCCCGAAGTGCAGGCGATTTTGCCGAAGATCCGCGACCGCCGGATCATCACTTATGGCTTTTCTGCGCAAGCCGATATTCGCGGCGAAAATGTTACGCCGCATCCCGGCGGTAATAGCTTTGATGTTGTTGTCCGCGCGCGCGACGGATCGCTCCGGACGATAAAGAATATTCAGCTCCCCATGCCCGGTCGCCACAATGTGCAAAATGCGCTGGCCGCTGTCGCGGTTGGCCTAGAAATGGGAATGAGCGACGCGGCCGTTGCCCATGGCTTTGACAAATTCGGTGGCGTCAAACGGCGGTTTACCAAAGTGGGCGAAGTTGATGGGGTTACGATCATCGACGATTATGGCCACCATCCCGTTGAAATCCGCGCGGTGCTATCTGCGGCACGTGAAGGTGCGCTGGGCCGTGTGATTGCCGTGGCACAGCCGCACCGCTTTACCCGGTTGCGCGATCACATGGATGATTTTCAGCAAGCCTTTAATGATGCGGATATGGTGTTCATCTCTCCGGTTTATGCCGCGGGTGAGGGGCCCATTGACGGCATAGATGCAGACGCATTGGTCAATGGTATTAAGGCGCGTGGGCATCGTTCCGCCGCGACCGTGACAGACGCAGGTGACTTGGCGCGCAAGTTGGCCGAGGTGGTGCAGGGCAATGACATCGTCTTGTGCTTGGGCGCCGGCGATATCACCAAATGGGCGGCGGGTCTTGCCGACGCGATAAAGGCAGTGCGTGCATGACCACGCAGCTTCTGCCGCATGTAGAAGGGCGTTTGACGCAAGATGCGCCGCTGGCGCCATTGGTGTGGTTCAAATCGGGCGGTAGCGCGGACACATTGTTTGAACCGAAAGATGTAGCTGACCTGCAATCGTTTTTGCGCGACCTTGACCCCACTGCGCCGGTCATGGCGCTTGGCCTGGGGTCTAACCTGATTATTCGCGATGGCGGCGTCAGGGGTGTTGTGGTTCGGCTCGGCAAGGCCTTTGCAAAGGTTGCCTGCACCGATGCAATAACTCTGGAATGCGGCGCAGGGGCGTCGGGCATTTTGGTATCATCCACCGCGCGCGATAAGGGCATATCGGGCCTAGAATTTCTCCGTTCCATCCCCGGTACCGTCGGCGGCTTTGTGCGCATGAATGGCGGCGCTTATGGTGGTGAGGTAAAGGACATATTGCGCGATTGCGATGTGGTGATGCGTGACGGGACGCTAGCGACCTTGTCGGTGGAAGATTTACATTATTGCTATCGTCATTCCGTATTGCCCGACGGCGCAATCGTGGTGGCAGCACGTTTCCAAGGGCATCCGGGCGCACCCGAAGCGATTCAGGCCGAGATGGACCGGATCAGCGCATCGCGCGAAGCATCTCAGCCATTGCGCTCCAAAACCGGCGGTTCAACCTTTAAAAATCCGGATGGCCACAAGGCATGGCAATTGGTCGATGCGGCGGGATGCCGCGGTCTTCAGATTGGCGGTGCGCAAGTGTCAGAAAAACACACCAATTTTTTGATCAATACAGGCGATGCAACCAGCGCAGATATCGAGGCACTTGGCGAAGAAGTCCGCGCCCGCGTACTGGCGCATTCGGGCGTAGAGCTAGCATGGGAAATACAGCGCGTGGGTGAACCGAAATGAGTAAACAAATTCACGTCGCGGTATTGATGGGTGGATGGTCGAACGAACGGCCTGTGTCCTTGATGAGCGGCAATGGTGTGGCCGATGCGCTTGAAAAGGTCGGTTATCAGGTCAGTCGGGTCGACATGGACCGCAATGTTGCGCAAGTCCTTAATGCCCTTCGCCCTGATGTTGTGTTCAACGCCTTACATGGTGTTCCCGGCGAAGATGGCTCGGTACAGGGCATGTTGGACCTGATGGACATTCCTTATACGCATAGTGGCATGGTGACGTCGGTGATCGCCATTGACAAGGAACTGACGAAACAGTGCCTTGTGCCCGCCGGAATCCCAATGCCAAAAGGCACCATGGTCGACAGCGAAAGCCTATATGTGGCTGATCCGCTGCCGCGCCCTTATGTTCTGAAACCTGTGAATGAAGGTAGCTCGGTCGGGGTGGCGATCGTCACCGAAGACAGCAATTACGGCCACCCGATTGCGCGCGACGCCAAGGGGCCCTGGCAGGAATTTGACCGGCTGTTGGCTGAACCCTTCATCAAGGGCCGCGAGCTGACCGTGGCGGTGTTGGGTGACAAGGCTTTGTGCGTGACCGAGCTGAAGCCAAAGAGCGGCTTTTATGATTTTGATGCGAAATATACAGACGGGCTGACCGAACATATTTGCCCTGCGGAAATCCCCAATGATATTGCCCAATATATGCTGGAAACCGCTCTGCGCGCGCACCAATTACTCGGCTGCAAGGGCGCCTCGCGCACCGATTTTCGTTGGGATGATACGGCGGGCATGGACGGTGTTTTCGTTCTCGAAACCAATACTCAGCCTGGCATGACCCCGCTCAGCCTTGTGCCCGAACAAGCGCGTCATGTTGGGATCAGCTATGAACAGCTTGTCGACATGATCGTCAAAGAGGCGCTGATTGTTAAAGGGGCCGTGGTATAATGGCTGGCGTCGCACGCAAAGCGCCTGCAAAACGCAAGGCAAAAAGCCCAAGCCCCCGGCAAAAGGTTCTGCAAGCTTCGTGGGTTGATACATTGGTGCGTATGCTGCCTTTTTCCGAACAGGATGTGCAGCGCGTTGTTACCTGGATCATAATGGCAGCTCTCACTTTGCTTGCCTTTGCCGCTGCGCAATATGCCGGACTTACCGCGGCCGCGTACCAACAATATGCCGCGCTTGCTGCCAAGGCGGGCTTTCAGGTGCAGCGTGTCGAGGTTACGGGCATGGAGCGGGTGGACCAGTTGAAAGTCTATCAATTGGTGCTCGCTGAAAAAGATCGTGCGATGCCCTTAGTGGATATCGACAAGGTGCGTGCGGATCTGCTGCAATATGGGTGGATTAAGGACGCGCGCGTTGCGCGGCGCTTGCCCGATACATTGGCGGTAGAGATTATCGAACGCAAGCCTGCCGCGATATGGCAAAGGGGCGGGAAATACTCGCTGATCGATGCGAATGGGATCGTTCTGGCACATGTCCGTGCGGGAGAGGGCGGCGATTTACCGACCTTGAACGGAAATGAAGCCAATGCACATATCGTCGCGTTGAACGCCTTGCTCGACAATGCTTCGGCGTTGAAGTCGCAGGTTTCAGGCGCAAGCTGGATAGGTAACCGACGCTGGGACTTGCAGTTCCAGACGGGCGAAACACTGGCGTTGCCAGAAGGTGAAGTTGAAGCTGCCAAAGCGCTGTTAAACTTTGCACGGTTGGACGGTGTCCACCGCTTGCTTGGCCGCGACCTTATCCATTTTGACCTACGCGATCCCAATCGCGCCTATTTCCGCAAAGCACCAAAGGCAGAGGCTGTTAAAGTGCAACAGGCAGATCCTGTTAAAGTGGAAAACAAAGACAGTATCGAAAAAAATGAAATCACATCAAAAAACAATGGATTAACGGCATGAAAACGGCCCGTGCTGAACGGTTGATTTCGGCGATAGATATTGGTTCGTCCAAAGTATCCGCGTTAATCGCGCGGCAAACCGAAAATGGGGATCTGCTGGTGCTCGGCACTGGTCAACGCGAAAGCCGGGGTGTGACTCGTGGTTGTATCGCGGATGTAGAGCAGGCAGAATTGTCCGTGCGCCATGCGGTAGAGCAAGCCGAACGCATTGCGGGCCTCAACATTGACAGGGCTTGGGTCGGCATGTCGTCAGGTGGGCTCGATAGCATGTTGGCCCCCGTAGAAATCGAATTGGGCGGCGACCGTATCACGCAAGACGATGTCGACGAACTGCTTCAGGCCGGTCGCGCCAATATCCAAACGGGCGGCAAAATTGCGTTGCATATGCAACCTACTTTATATGCGCTCGATGGTGTTGGCGGTGTGGCAAATCCGGTTGGCTTGCACGCAGATAGGCTTGGCGTTGACGTCCATGTGGTTCTGGCAGACCAATCACCCGTCCGTAATATGGATATGACGGTGCGCTCCGCGCATCTCGATGTTGATTCGCTCGTAGTCGGGCCGGTGGCAACAGGCCTTGCCTGTTTGACAGCTGAGGAGCGCGATCTGGGTGTCGCACTGGTCGAATTTGGCGCGGCCGTGACGAACGTATCGGTGTTCATTGGTGGGATGCTGGTAGGACTTGAAACTATTCAAAAAGGCGGCTCGGACATTACCGACGACATAGCGTCGGTATTTGGCATTCGCCGCGCGCAGGCAGAACGGCTGAAATGCTTCCATGGTTCGGCGCTGACCAGCCCGCGCGATCATCAAGAAGTGCTCGACATCGGTCCGGACGAAAATGGCGTTGAGCCCGGCAATCAAGCCCCACGCATCACCAAGGCGCAGTTGAATGCCGTAGTGTGCCAGCGCGTCGACGGCATTGTAACCGAAGTTGCGCAGGCCTTAAAAACGCTCGGCTTTACGGGGCCATCTGGGCATCAGGTTGTCTTGACTGGCGGCGGCGCGGAATTGAAAGGTGCAGCCGAACATATGCAGAGCGCATTAGGCCGCACTGTCCGTATCGGCCGTCCAGCGGGGCTTATCAGCATTCCCGAAGCGCATTCTGGACCAGCGTTCTCAACGCTCGTCGGCTTGATTCACTATGCGGCGTCAGAGAGAATCGAACTGCAATCGGGTTATGATTTGCGTGCCGACCATTTGGGCGGATCGATACCAAGTTTGATTGAACGTATAAAACGTGCGGTTCGTGAGAATCTTTAGGCGGTAAAGGCCTAAATTCACCTTCAAGGCGTCAAAATAGCCTTAAATCGTGAAGGTGATATGTTCGCGCTCATGGCCCGACAGAAACCTGTGCAAAAAGGGTAATTTTCTGATGTGCCCTTTACGCTTTTGTGCCAAAAGCATGCAAATTTCGAACAAGCCAAAGAGGCTAAGGGGATAAAATTATGAGCATCAATATCGGACCACCCATGGTTGACGAATTGAAGCCGAAAATTGCAGTGATTGGTGTTGGCGGTGCCGGCGGTAACGCGGTTGCCAATATGATTAGCTCAAAGGTTGAAGGCGTCGATTTCGTCGTCGCTAATACCGATGCGCAGGCATTGAACGCTTCGCCTGCGGATTATCGTATTCAGCTTGGGCCCGAGATTACACAAGGTCTTGGTGCTGGTTCGCGCCCCGAGGTTGGGCGCGCCGCTGCAGAAGAAACCATTGAGCAAGTGAAGTCCGCTTTGGCAGGTTGCCACATGTGCTTCATCGCGGCTGGCATGGGCGGCGGAACCGGAACCGGTGCTGCGCCCGTGATTGCACAGGCTGCACGCGAAATGAACATATTGACCGTTGGCGTCGTTACCAAGCCGTTCCTTTTCGAAGGATCGCGCCGGATGCGCTCCGCAGAATCCGGTATTGCTGAATTGCAACAGCATGTGGACACACTCATCGTTATTCCGAACCAAAACCTGTTTTTGGTCGCCAACCCGAACACGACTTTCAAAGAGGCATTCTTGCTGGCTGACGAAGTTCTGCAGCAGGGCGTTCGCGGTATCACTGATCTCATGGTCATGCCTGGCCTGATCAACCTTGATTTTGCCGACGTCCGGTCCGTCATGCACGAAATGGGCAAGGCGATGATGGGCACTGGCGAAGCCGAAGGCGATAACCGTGCGCTGGAAGCGGCGGAACGGGCGATCGCTAACCCGCTACTCGACGGTGGGTCGATGCAAGGTGCAAAGGGCGTTATTGTGTCCATTACCGGCGGTGAAGACATGCGTCTGATGGAAGTGGACGAGGCTGCAAACCATATTCGTGAACTGGTAGACCCCGACGCAAACATTATCTGGGGTTCGGCTTTCAATGAAAATCTGAACGGCAAAATCCGCGTTTCGGTCGTTGCAACCGGTATTGATAATGACGGTGTCGCCGCATCGCCAGCACCGCAATCGCGCACGCCATTTTCGTTCAGCCGTCCGGCACAAGAGCCTGTTGCGGCGGCGCCTGCGCCAACAGCGTCTTTGTTTGAAAACACCGATTCCGCGCCAGTTGAAGAGCCAAGCGCGCTAATGGAAGCAGAAGCAGAGGCAGAAGACGACAGCTTAGTCCTCGGCAGCGATTTCGAAGCCCCAGAAGCTGATGACGAAGCCACTGAAGCCAACGAAGCCAGCGAAGAAAAGTTGCCTGAGTCGAACGACTTTCCATCTACGTCTTGGGCAGGTGCAGATGCACTTGAACTGAACACGCCCACAGATGCTAATCCACCATCGCCTGCACCTGTTGATGTGGCACAGGCGCCTGAGCGTGCGGCACCCCGTCTTCCTACCGGTGGTACGTTGTTTGAACGCATGTCGAACCTGTCACGTGGCCTCTCGCGCTCGGATGATGAAGACGACAAAGGCCGTGATGGCGCGAGCAGCGTCAACGTTCCGCGTTTTCTGGACAGGCAGAACAACTCCTAAGCTGCGTGGGCAACGCACTGTCATTTCGTCCGCTTTAGGCAACCGTTTGTCGGAGCATTGCGTAAACATGCTTTGCGTCCGGCAATCGGCATTCCAATAAGGGCGAATGAATGTGACAATGTTACGTGGTGCAGGGATATTCTGTGCGCTCGCTTTATCATCGGGCGTGGCCGCGCAAGTCGTTGACGAAAGCGCGCTTGAGGCACTTGACCAGGCAACCCCATCTGCACCGATAATCTCGGAGCCTTCGGGTGCAGCTGAGTTGCGTGCGGCCATGCGCCGGATATCCATTAATCCCTCCGATGCCGATGCCATGGCAGATGCTGGCAACGCGTCACTTGCTTTGGGGGATGCCAATGCTGCTTTGAACTTCTTCACGCGTGCCAATACGCTTCGTCCTGGCAACAGCCGTATCGTGTCAGGTTTGGCGACAGCGACCGTGCGCACTGAAAATCCGTTTGAAGCACTGCGTTTGTTTGATCAAGCCGTACGCCTTGGTGCGAATGAACGCGCGATTGCGCTGGATCGTGCCTTGGCCTTTGACCTTTTGGGTAATTTTGGCCGCGCGCAGCAGGATTATAAATTAGCACGAACAGCGTCGACTTCCGATGACCTCATCATTCGCCAAGCGGTTTCCTTGTCGCTTGCGGGGCAAAAAGAAGCTGCTGACGCGATGCTGCTGCCTTTGCTGCAACGCAACAGTGCTAGCGCGTGGCGGGCTCGCGCTTTCATGCTGGCGGCCCGCGGGGATTTGCGTGAATCGACGAAAGTTGCCCAAGGTTTCATGGATGCAAGTTCGGTACTGCGTATGGAGCGCTTTTTCCGGCTAATGCCCTCCCTGACGGATGCGCAGAAGGCAGCGGCAATCCATTTAGGGCACTTCCCAACGGGCCAAGCGGTCGGACGGGACAGTGAACAGGTCCGCCGAATTGCATCGACGCAACCGCAGGCACCCGTCGTTTCCGGGGATAATCGCCTTATTCCGTCGGGCACCGCGCTTGGGCAAAAAACTGCGCCATCGCGCGATAACAAAAGCATCCCGAAGACCGACACGCCAAGGCTTGGAACCGCCACCACGCGTGGCAAAGTTGAGGAACCGCAAACCGCTCGGATTGCCAGCGTAAGCAATAATGCGCTGCCGGTCCCAGAAACGGCTCGCCCACTTGTCAGTGCGCCATTACCCGAGCCGGCAAGCGCTCTGCCGCCCGCTGCTGTAACACCAGTAGCGGCGACAACGGCCTCTGTGCCTGCCGTTATTGCGCCACAACCAACGCCAAGCAGCGGATCAACGGCCGAGCCACTTCCTATAGCGCCGACCCTTACGGTTGCTGCACAAGCGCCAGAACCCGCGCCTGCGGAGCGCGTTGCGTCGCCCAGCTTTAACCTTAGCGCCATTGTGGCGGCAATTGATATTCCGGAAAGCGAACAACGACCCTCGCAAATCCCAGTGGATTTGAAAAAGCTTAAACCGGTCGTTAAGGTTGATCCGAAGCTTGCGGCAAAGGCCAAAGCCGAAAAGGATCATCCTGCGCGCTTTTGGGTACAGATCGCGACCGGAAACGCCAACGCCCTTGCTTTTGATTATCGCAAACTTTCGAAGACTTATGCGGTGCTGCTAAAATCCCGGAACGCCTTCACCGCCGAATGGGGCAGAACGGACCGGCTATTGGTTGGGCCTTTTGCAGACCAAAAGGCCGCGAAAAAGTGGGAAGGCGACTTTAAAAAGGCCGGTGGCGACGCCTTTATGTGGAAAAGCGAGATGGGCGAAGTCGTTAATCCGTTGAAAACAAAATAGCGGCTTCCGGTTCGCGGCACTTGGCGGCATAAGCGCGTCATGTCGCATCTTGCCCCTTATGCTTCCTTTCCTGACCGTAGCCGCGGTCGGCTGCATGCCGAACCGTCGAACGATATGCGCGGACCACGCGACATTTTTCAGCGCGACCGTGACCGCATCATCCACTCGATTGCGTTTCGCCGCCTGCGCCACAAAACGCAGGTTTTCATCTCGCCCGATGGGGATCATTTCCGTGTCCGCCTGACACATAGTCTTGAGGTGGCGCAAATTGGCCGGACGATAGCGCGTGCGCTGGGCCTAAACGAGGATCTGACCGAGGCCTTGTGTCTTGCCCATGATATTGGCCATCCGCCCTTCGGCCATGCGGGCGAGGATGCGCTTGAAGAGGCGATGAAGCCCTTTGGCGGGTTCGACCATAATGCGCAGACGCTGCGTACGCTAACGCAACTTGAATCGCCTTATCCGTCATGGCCGGGTTTGAACTTAAGCTGGGAACTTCTGGAAGGGCTGGCTAAGCATAATGGTCCGGTTGCCAACCCCGGTTGGGCCTTGGCCGAGGTGCATGCAGGGTTTGACCTAAATTTGACCAATTGGCCATCGTTGGAGGCGCAGGTCGCTGCGATCAGCGACGATATCGCCTATGATAACCACGATATTGACGATGGCATCAGGGCAGGGCTGCTCGACATCGAACAATTGCTGGAATTGCCGTTCGTGGCGGAGCGTTGGCAGGCGATATTGGCCCGCTATCCTGACGTACGCCCGCGCCGCCTGATTGGTGAGCTAACGCGGGAACAGATTGGTGTGATGGTCAATGATGTGATTGAATCCACACGCGGGAGAATCAACGCTTTGGGTATCAAGGACGCTCATGATGTGCGCAATGCGGGCGTTATGATCGGCGGATTTTCCCCCGAAATGGCGGCGCGCGAAAGGCAACTCAAAAAAATCATGTATCAAAAGCTCTACCATCACCCCACGCAGACTGCAGCAGCGGTGGAAGCATCAAAGATCGTGCGCGAACTGTTTGTGGCCTATCGCAACGATGTCCGCCTGCTGCCACCCGAATGGCGCGAGAATTTGCCGGACCAAGACCCCGCGCGTAGCCGCCATATCGGTGACTTTTTGGCCGGGATGACCGATCGTTACGCTACCGATAGGCACCGCGAACACTGCGGGAACGCAACGTGAAGCGGAAGATAGTCATCGCCGGTGGCTCGGGCTTGGTCGGGAAGCAGTTGGCGGGCCTAATGGCGCACAACGGATTTGAGGTCCATTTGGTGTCGCGTCGACCTTCCGCACCATCGACACCTAATTTGCATGAGCATGTTGCTTCAAGCGATGACTGGCCAGCGATAGTCGCGCGAATCAAGCCAGCCGTCGCCATTTCGTGCTTAGGAACCACAATTCGCACCGCAGGCTCGCGAGATGCTTTTCGCGCCATTGACCAAGACCTCGTGCTTGCCTTTGCCACGGCCAGCCATAATGCCGGCGCCCAGCATTTCATTACTGTCTCGTCCGTAGGCACGATGCCCGCCAGCGGTAATTTCTATCTCAGAACGAAGGCCGAGATGGAACGAGGACTTCTTAACATTGGCTTTCAACGTGTTGATATCATGCGGCCGAGCCTGCTCACGGGTGGCAAACGCGAGGCGCATCGTCCGGGCGAGGCATTTGGAATTTTGTTGTCGCCGCTGGTCGATAGGCTGATGATCGGACCGATGCGAAGATTTGCTTCCACGCCGTCTGATGTGTTGGCACAGGCTATAGCGGCGTTGGCAGATAGACCCGACGAGGGTGTATTTATCCACGAAAATGATTCCATCCGCGCGCTGGCCGGTTGACTCTGCAAAATGCTAACGCCAATGGAGAAGCGTCGCTGACGAAGCGGGAGAGCGTCCCTTAATGGGGCCGCCGAAGGAGCAACCGCCCCGGAATCTCTCAGGCAAAAGGACCGCTTCGGCTTTTGCGACACTCTGGAAAGCGCGTTTTTTGGCTATTTACCAAAATCCGCCACCGAAGGTGTAACCTGCTTTATTTGCCATGCATGGCAAATATTGCGGATAAAGCTCTCAGGTACCCGTGACAGAGGGGGCAGCAGACTTGGCGCTATCCAGCGTCGGTTGCTGCAACTTTTGAACGGACTGATATGAGCGAAGAAGACGAATTCGAACTCGAACCCATCGAAATATTGGAATTGCCGCTCGATGCTTGGCATCGTGACAAAGGCGCGCGCATGGTCGAGTTTGCGGGCTATCACATGCCTATCCAATATGAAGGCATCATGGCTGAGCATATCTGGACGCGGGAAAATGCCGGGCTGTTTGATGTAAGCCATATGGGGCAGTTGATGCTGACTGGCGACGGTGCTGCAGAGGCGCTTGAGGCGCTGGTCCCCGGCGACATTTCCGCGCTGAACGAAGGCAAGATGCGCTATTCGCTTTTGCTGGCCGAAGACGGCGGCGTGCTGGATGATATGATGATTACGGCCGTACCCATGGGCCTTTATATCGTCGTCAATGGCGCCGTGAAGTGGGACGATATGGTCTATTTGCGCGAATATTTGCCTGACGAAATCACCATCAACAATATGGAAGACCGCGCATTGTTGGCGCTGCAAGGGCCAAAGGCGGTTGATGCGCTGAAGCGCGTCGTGCCGGGCGCGGACGCGCTATATTTCATGGAAGCAGGTTCCTTCTTCTGGGGCCCCAAAACAGACCCTGAGCCGCTCTGGATTAGCCGTTCGGGCTATACAGGCGAGGATGGCTTTGAAATCTCTGTGCCCGGCACGCACGCGAAGGCATTGGCGGATCAGCTTTGTGCGCAGCCAGAGGTCAACCCGATTGGCCTTGGCGCACGCGATTCGCTCCGGCTTGAGGCGGGGCTTCCGCTTTACGGTCATGATATGACGCCTGATGTGGAGCCCGTTGAGGCCAATGCTGCCTTTGCCATTTCTAAACGCCGCCGTGCTGAAGGTGGGTTCGCTGGTGCCGAGCGCATTCTGAACGCGCTTGCCAACGGCCCCGTACGCAAGCTGGTTGGCCTGTCGGTAGAAGGAAAAATGCCCGTCCGCGAAGGCGCGCCGATTTTTGCAGGCGACGCGCAAGTGGGCGTGATTACCTCGGGCGGCTTTGGCCCAAGCGTCGGTGCACCCATTGCCATGGGCTATGTCGATGCAGACCACAACGCCGTTGACACCCCGCTTGAGGCTGAAGTGCGCGGAAAGCGCGTTCCTGTGACGGTCGCAAGCCTACCTTTTGTTCCACATCATTATCATCGCAAAGGAGCGAATAAATGACCCGTTATTTCACCGAAGATCATGAGTGGATCGAAGTTGACGGCGACAGCGCAACAGTCGGCATTACCCATTATGCCCAAAGCCAATTGGGCGACATCGTATTTGCCGAAGTTCCGGCGGCAGGCGCGACGCTCAAAAAAGGCGGTGATGCCGCGGTTGTGGAATCGGTGAAGGCCGCATCGGACGTTTATGCACCCGTAAGCGGCACAGTCATTGAGGGCAATGCCGCCCTTGAGGGCGACCCGGCGCTCGTCAACAGCGATCCCGAAGGCGAAGGCTGGTTCTTCAAACTAACCTTAAGCGACAGTAGCGAGCTCGACAGCCTCATGAATGCCGCCGCTTATCAGGCATTTGTCGACGGGCTTTAAGTTCATCCGTTCGCCGTCAGGGCCATGGAGATTGAAATGCGTTATTTACCTTTAACACCATCCGACCGGCAAGCGATGCTCGGTGTCATCGGGGCACAATCGATTGATGATTTGTTCGTTGATGTGCCCGCACATGCGCAGTTGGATGGGCCGATCCCCGGCCTTCCCAACCATGCCAGCGAAATGGCGGTTGAACGGCATTTCTCCGAGCTTGCACGCCAGAATATGACCGCGTCGCATAACCCGTTTTTCTTGGGCGCTGGCGCGTATAAGCATCATGTGCCCGCCAGCGTGGATCATATCATCCAGCGCGGGGAGTTTCTGACCGCCTACACGCCCTATCAGCCGGAAATCGCACAGGGCACGTTGCAGATGCTCTTTGAATTTCAGACGCAGGTGGCACGCCTGTTCGGTTGCGATGTGGCCAATGCGTCGATGTATGATGGCTCAACGGCGTGTTGGGAGGCCATTGGCATGGCTGGCCGCATTACCAAGCGGACTAAGGCGCTGCTGTCATCTGGACTGCACCCGCATTATGTCAGCGTGGCCAAGACGATGGCGCAATATACAGGCGATACGCTGGACATAAAATTGCCGGAGCTTTCGGCCCAGACGGACAGCGCGCGTTTGCTCGCCGCTATCGATGGCGAGACAAGCTGCGTCGTGGTCCAATATCCTGACATATTGGGGCGCATCGAGGATATGTCCGCCATCGCCGCGAAAGCGCATGAACATGGCGCGTTGTTGATCGCCGTCGTGACCGAACCTGTTGCCTTGGGCGCGATTAAAGCGCCCGGAGACATGGGCGCGGACATCGTGGTCGGTGAGGGGCAGTCGCTGGGCGTCGGCCTGCAATTCGGCGGACCGTATGTTGGCCTGTTTGCGTGCAAGGAAAAATTCGTTCGCCAAATGCCCGGTCGCTTATGCGGTGAGACGGTGGACGCGCAAGGCAAGCGCGGTTTTGTCCTGACCCTGTCTACACGCGAACAGCATATTCGCCGGGAAAAGGCGACGTCAAATATATGCACTAATTCAGGTCTTTGTGCGCTGGCCTTCAGTATCCATCTAACCTTATTGGGGGAGAAGGGTCTGCGTGGATTAGCGCAGTTAAACCACGCGCTTGCGGTACAGGCGGCAGACCGGCTTAGCCAAATTCCGGGTGTCGAACTGGTGAATGACAGCTTCTTCAACGAATTCACCTTGAAGCTGCCGAAAGAAGCGCGACCCGTTGTCCGCGCACTTGCCGACCGCAAGATATTAGGCGGGGTGTCGCTTGGCCGCCTTTACCCCTGCATAGATGCATTGGCTAACGGACTGCTTGTGGCCGTTACGGAGACTGCCACCCACGCGGATGTCGAAACATTCGCCGTTGCTTTTCAGGAGATTTTGGCATGAACAGCATAAACCAAAGCGGATGGAAGCCCGAAATGGGCAATGCTGGCGACAGCGCCCCTGTGACCTACACCGGCAACAAGGCGTTAATGCTGGAAGAGGCGTTGATTTTCGAAATTGGCACAACCGGAACGACGGGTGTTGATCTCGCCGATGCGCCAAAGGTTGCATCGCGCCTTGGCAATCTGGAACGGCACCGCGACATCGGCCTAGCTGGCTTGTCGGAGCCTGAAACGGTCCGCCATTATACGCGCCTTAGCCGTCAAAATTACGCGATTGACCTTGGCTTCTTTCCGCTGGGAAGCTGCACGATGAAGCATAATCCGCGCCTGAATGAAAAGGTCGCGCGCATGGCGGGCTTTGCCGATATCCACCCGTTGCAGCCTGTAGAGACCGTGCAAGGTGCCCTAGCGGTCATTCACGATCTGGCGCATTGGTTGGTTACGCTGACTGGCATGAAGGCTGTGGCGATGTCGCCCAAGGCAGGGGCGCATGGTGAATTGTGTGGTATCCTTGCCATTCGTGCGGCGCTGACCGCGCGCGGCGATGCCCGTTCGGTTATCCTTTGCCCCGAAAGTGCGCATGGCACCAATCCGGCGACGGCGGCATTTGCAGGCTATGCGGTGGAGAATATTCCTGCCACTTCGGAAGGCCGCGTTGATTTGGCGGCGCTAAAGGCGCGGCTTGGTCCCGATGTTGCAGGCGTGATGATCACCAACCCCAACACCTGCGGCCTGTTCGAGCGGGATATGCGCGAAATTTCCGACGCGGTGCATGCGGCGGGTGGCTATGTCTATTGCGACGGCGCGAATTTCAACGCGATTGTTGGCCGTGTGCGCCCCGGCGATTTGGGCGTCGATGCCATGCACATCAACCTGCACAAGACATTCTCGACGCCGCATGGTGGTGGTGGTCCGGGTTCCGGCCCCGTTGTCCTGTCTGAAGCATTGGCTCCTTATGCGCCTTTGCCTTTCGTCGACAAGGATGGTGACCATTATCGGCTGGTCGAGGAGGAAACGACTGGCACGCATCACGGGGCCAGCTTTGGCCGCATGGTCGCCTTCCACGGCCAGATGGGCATGTTTACGCGCGCTTTGGCTTACATTATGTCGCATGGGGCAGATGGCCTGCGCCAAGTCGCCGAAGATGCGGTGCTGAACGCCAACTACCTCCTGCGCAGCTTAGAGGACGTCCTTGAAGCACCTTTCGCCCATAGCGGTCCTTGCATGCATGAGGCATTGTTCAGCGATAACGGCTTGGCCGAAGGCTTCTCCACGCTCGACATTGCCAAGGGCCTAATCGACGAAGGCTATCACCCGATGACGGTATATTTCCCGCTCGTCGTCCATGGCGCGATGTTGGTGGAACCGACTGAGACGGAGAGCAAGGCCACACTCGACCAGTTCATCGGCGCGATGCGGTCAGTCGCAGAACGGGCCAAGTCAGGTGATCCCGCT
>CAIPUN010000035.1 GCA_903868245.1 uncultured Sphingomonadales bacterium
ATCCACGTGCAAGCTACCAACAGCCAAGAATTGACGCCCGACAAGATCGCGGCGTTCGCTAAACTTGCGCACGACAAACTGCTGAAGGGCGATGCGCAGGCTCGCCGCGCTTATTTGCGATCAATCATCACGCGCATCGAAGTGAGCAAAGAAAAGGTCCGCATTATCGGAGATACCAACGTACTGGCTGGAGCGGTTTCAGGCCGAAAAGACGGTCCGGAAAATGTTCGCGGTTATGTTCGCAATTGGCGCGCCCTACAGGAGTCGAACCTGTGGCCTCAAGATTAGAAGTCTCGCGCTCTATCCAGCTGAGCTAAGGGCGCGCGCTGGTTAGCGCAATAACGGCTTTGCGCGTGAACGCAAAGCTGCTTATGTCAAATTATGCAGGACACCCCCATTATCTCTCAAAGCGCAAGCGACCTCACTGGCCGCCAATTTCGTTATTATGATTTTGTTATGGCGGCCTTTGTCGCCATTTTGTTGCTGTCCAACGTTATTGGAGCGGCCAAGCCTGCGGCGCTGACAATATCAGGCGAGCAATGGATTTTTGGCGCTGGGATATTATTTTTCCCTTTAGGCTACGTCATTGGTGACGTGCTGACGGAAGTTTACGGCTATGCGCGTGCGCGCCGTGTCATCTGGGTTGGCTTTGCTGCCTTGTTGTTCATGGCGTTTATGAGCTGGGTTGTTGTGGCTCTGCCGCCTGCGCCCAGTTGGGAAGGGCAGGCGGCGTATGAAAGCGTTTTTGGGCAGGTTTGGCGGATTGTTTTTGCCTCCATCACCGCCTTTTGGGCGGGCGAGTTTGTAAACAGCTATGTCATGGCACGCATGAAGGTTTGGACGGCTGGAAAGCATTTATGGTCGCGCACCATTGGCTCGACGATTGTGGGGCAAGGCATCGATAGTCTCATTTTTTACCCGCTGGCTTTTTGGGGGGTCTGGAGCAATGAGCAGGTTATCAGCGTGATGATTACCAACTGGTTGTTGAAAGTGGGCTGGGAAGTTGTACTGACGCCCGTCACTTATGGCGTTGTGGGCTGGCTAAAGCGTAAAGAAGGTGTCGAGATTTTTGACGAGGGAACGGATTTCTCGCCTTTTAAAACAAAAGTTTAGGATGTCATGCAAGACCGTTTACAGCTTCTGGCCGAACATTGGGTCAGCTATAAAATCTGGCTGATCGAAACAGTCGGCCTGACCAATGATGCGATGCATGTGCATGGGGCGCTTTTGATTTTATGCGTGTCGGCATTGGTGTTGCGGCGAAGGCCGGATAGCCTGTGGTGCTGGATAATTGTTTTTATTGCTGAATTGTTTAACGAATATGCAGATTTGCGGGGTTCTGCACCCGGCGAGGCTACAATGGACGCGGCCTTGCATGATATTTACAACACGATGTTCTGGCCAACGGTGATCTTGATATTGGGACGTGTCTTATTCCCGCGAAAGAAAAGGGATTTCGTCAGCCCCACCGCGCCATTAAGCGATTTGCCGCAATAGCCCCTCGAACACGCGACGTCCGTCTGACCCGCCATGCACGGCTTCGGTCATGCGTTCGGGGTGCGGCATCATGCCCAGCACATTACCGCCTGCGTTCAGCACACCTGCAATGTTGCGGGCTGAGCCATTGACGTTTTCGGTGTAGCGAAAAGCAACACGGCTTTCGCCTTCAAGCCTGTCCAGCGTATCGCTGTCAGCGAAATAATTGCCGTCATGATGCGCCACGGGAATACGAACCTGTTCACCGGCGGAATAGCCTCTGGTAAACGCCGATCTATTGTTTTCGACCGTCAGGCCAACCGTGCGGCACACGAAGCGGATCCCAGCATTGCGCATAAGCGCGCCGGGCAAAAGACCGGCTTCTGTTAAAATCTGAAAGCCATTGCATACACCCAGAACGGGGACCCCGCGTTCTGCAGCCTTAATGACCGACTGCATAACCGGAGAGCGCGCAGCCATCGCACCCGAGCGCAGATAGTCGCCATAAGAAAAGCCGCCCGGTATAGCGATCAGATCCAGTCCCTCAGGCAGTTCGCCAGCGCGGTGCCAGACCAAAGTTGTTTCAGCACCTGTAATATCGCGAATGGCCACGGCCATGTCACGGTCGCAATTGGAGCCCGGGAATTGGATAACCGCGGCGCGCATCAGGCCTGCTCAATCTCAAAATTCTCAATAACCATATTGGCCAATAGCTTGGTGCACATCACTTCCAAGTCAGCCTTTGACACGCCCGGTTCATGTTCGATTTCGATCAGGCGGCCGGCCCGTACGTCATGAACGCCCGCAAAGCCCAAGCCCTCTATGGCGTGATGGATCGCTTTACCTTGCGGGTCGAGCACACCGTTTTTTAATGTTACAAAAATGCGCGTTTTCATTCGACCCGTCCAATTGTCAGTTTCCGTTTCTATAGAAGCCGCGACGTGCGATTCAAGCGTAAGCTAACGCCAATTGAAATTTAACGCGGCCTGGAAAGCCTGGTCTAGGGCATAATGCAACAAGCTAATATGTAACATTAGAAAAATCTATATATACCCGATTGAGACGCAATCCAATTGCGGCATCGCCATGTCATCTGACATAGCCGCCGTTCAACAAAGTTGAGTGGATAAAATGAAAAAAACGGCACGGGCGGTAGTGATTGGTGGCGGCGTTGTAGGCGTGAGCACTTTGTATCATCTCGCCAAAATGGGATGGAGTGATGTTGTCTTGCTGGAGCGCAAGGAACTAACATCAGGGTCAACATGGCATGCCGCTGGGCTTCTACCGCTATTCAATCTCAGCTATTCCGTTGGCAAGTTGCATCAATATTCGGTGGGCTTATATCCCACCTTGGAAGCCGAAACAGGCCTGCATGCCGGATTGTCGCAAGTCACAAACATCCGGTTGGCGACAACCAAAGACCGGATGGATGAATATCATTATTACGCCGGTGTTGCCCGCACCATTGGCGTTGATGTCAACTTCCTTACGCCGGATCAGGTTAAAGAAATTTGGCCGCTTGCCAATATGGACGGTGTCATTGGCGCGATTCAGCATCCCGATGATGGGTACATACAGCCTGCCGACCTTACGCAGGCGCTGGCAAAAGGTGCGCGGCAGAGCGGGGCGACGATTTATCGCAACACAACGGTTACGGGCATCACGCAGCAACCCAATGGCGAGTGGTTGGTCTCGACGGATCAGGGTGACATCATTTGCGAGCACGTCATATCCTGCTCGGGCAACTTCGCACGCCAAACAGGGGCGATGGTTGGGTTGGATATTCCTGTCATCCCGGTCGAGCACCAATATTTGGTCACCGAACAGCACCCCGAAATCATGGCGCGCAAAAAGGCGGGTTTGCCAGAAATGGGTGTCCTGCGCGAATCTGACGCGAGCTATTATATGCGTGAGGAAGCTGGCGGACTGTTGCTTGGGCCATATGAAGTTGGCGCGCCCGCTTGCTATGTCGATGGCCCTGATGCGAACAGCGAATATGAACTGTTCCCCGATGCACTCGAACGGCTTGAACCGTATATTGTTGCGGCCATGAATCGCGTGCCTGCCTTTGGCGAAGTCGGTATCAAGAAAGTCTATAATGGCGCGATTGCCTACACGCCCGATGGGTCGCCTATCATCGGACCTGCATGGGGCCTCAAAAACTTCTGGTTGAACGAAGGTCATAGCTTTGGGATCACGGCCGCAGGGGGCGCGGGTTGGCAGTTGGCCCATTGGATCGTGGACGGCGAACCCACCATCGATATGATGGGCGTC
>CAIPUN010000036.1 GCA_903868245.1 uncultured Sphingomonadales bacterium
ATGCTGTCGGTTGCCTTCCACGCAATACGGGCCGTGTATGATAAATCGTCATCGGCAGATTTGCCATCTTCAACCGAATTGGGCAAATTCAAATAAGGAGGCAAGAACTGAAGTGGCTTGAGAGTGTTCAGTGGGTTAAGCTCAGCGTTGTTGGCGTTAGCCGTTGCATAGGCCAACGCCGTAGGCGCCGGAAGCCCCTTTAGCAAAGCACCTCCATATAAGAGTTGCTGCCGGAACAGAGCATACTGCGGCGCATCGAAGTTGACGCCTGACCAAATGTCCGTGCTTATAACGTCAGTTGTGAACTTCTTTTTGTCTTTGGTATAGTTAAAGCCGCCCGTCAGAGTAACTCGGTCGGTAATCTCGAAATCAACCGTGCCGAAAATAGACCATGCTTCGTCTTTTAATGTGTAGTTTTCGTCTAACCCTTGACCCCGCGCCAAAAATTTATTCGTGTAACGTCCGGGCGCGCCTTCTAGCGCACCGAACGTTGCCTCGAGCAGTGGAACGCTAAGTGAACCGCTGGTGGCTCTTTGGACTAAGCCATCGACATAGCCGCGCGATTGGGCACCCCAAGCGACCGAGGCCTGTTGTTCAATATCTTCATTGAAATAATAGCCACCGAGCAGGAAGTTTAACGGCCCGTCAAAATCCGATGCCAAGCGCAACTCTTGCGTGAATGTGCGGATCTTCCGGTCTTCGGTTACACTATCCAATAGTGCAGCGCTGGTGAAATCGGCGTCATTCACGTAGCTGGAGTCTGATCCGCGGTACGCCGTGATTGAGGTGAGTGACAATGATCCCAGTTCAAAATCACCCTGGACCGAGCCACCGTAATTATCCATTTCGTTGGTAGTCGCGTAGTTTGCGTTTACGCGATAGTCAAATGGGTTGTTCGAATTAACGGCTCCACCCAATAGTCGAACGACGTTACCAGTCGGTCCATCCAGAACGTTGCCAGCAACGCAGCAATTTTCATCAATACGATCAAAATCTCCGATAATGCGGAATTTGACGGTATCTGAAGGTTCGAGCAACAACTGGCCGCGGGTAAACCAGCGGTCACGCTCGTTCGATTTTTCGCCAGTGTTGATGATGGTCGCATAACCGTCACGCTTGTTGATGCCACCAGCGAGGCTGAAAGCAACATTTTCAGCTATTGGCCCAGTGACATCAGCTTTCAATACAAGGGCATTGTAATTGCCATAGCTTGCTTCTGCCGAGCCGCCGAATTCATATTTCGGCTCTTGCGTAACAATTGAAATAACGCCTGCAGAGGCATTTTTTCCAAAGAGGGTCGACTGCGGACCGCGCAGAATTTCGACGCGTTTCAAATTCGGAAGATCGCTTATTCCCGATCCTGCGCGTGAACGGTAAACGCCATCGATAAAAATACCAACCGACGGTTCAACGCCTGTATTGTTTCCGCCGTTGCCGAAGCCACGAATACTGAAAGTGGCGTTTCCTGAGGTCTGATTTTGCGACACGCGAAGCGTCGGTGCTACAGTCTGTAAGTCGATGAGGTCGCGGACTTGTGCCCGCTCAATTGTTTCTGCGCTTGTTACCGTCACGGCGACTGGAATTTCTTGCAGCGTCTGTTCGCGCTTGGTCGCGGTCACGATGATGACGTTATCGTCAGCTTCGTCGCTAGCTTGTGGTGTGTTGTCTTGTGCGAAGGCAGCTGAACCAACGCTCAGCGAAGCGATGCTGATTGTGGACAGCATGGCCGCCTTCAGCAGATGATTTCCCAATTTCATATTCACTCTCCTGTTGTTCATTCTATCCCGGTTTACCCAGGTTTTTATTGGGGATGAGATTTAAATTTGCCCCAGCATCCCCCTGAGCCGCCGTTAGGCTTAGGACGATACTAACGCGACAAATGCTGCGCAGCAATTGCTTAGTGTCATTCGCAAAAATATAGTCGCATATGCGATAAAAATGTAACGAACCTTTTCACAGCCTCATAGCGATTTGGATAGCATATGCCTAAAATGGTTAGGAAGGGCGATTTGCCTTCAAAAATATGCGCGGCCTGCGCAAAACCGTTCGCTTGGCGCAAGAAATGGGCGAAGGATTGGGACAATGTGCTATATTGTTCGGATCGCTGCCGCAGGGCACGATAGGCGCACAACAGCAGAAGGTTGTTGCCCGACCTGAAACATGTGCATTGTATGGAAATGGTGCCGGCTACAAGGTTCGAACTCGTGACCCCCTGATTACAAATCAGGTGCTCTACCAACTGAGCTAAGCCGGCACTCGGCGGGTCCCATAGCGTCAAACGACGCCAAAGGTCCAGCCCTCAGTTGCAGCAATTTCAAAATTTAGTGCATTGGGTGCCCAAAGTTGGGGATTTTCGGCAACATTGCGAAGCCATGCGGCCGTAATTATGGCATCTGTTGCGTGGTCGGTGTAGCGGTTTAATGGCACATGGGGTTTCGATCCAAGTGCCTGCAACGCCAAATCGAGTCCGATCGCATCACGTATCTTGCTGCGACCTTTGGCCACGCCAGCCGCGCGGGCGGCGATCGTGGTGTAAATCTCGATTGCCACCTTGCCGCGCGTCGGAAGCGGATCGAAGGGCCAAATGGCCACAACATCGCGCAGTTGGTGTAGGAGGCGCATGCCCGCAAAGCTGGCCTTGGCGACTTGCGATGCACCAATCGCGTCGTAAACGGTCGACGCCTTTTTGCCGGTGCTTTTGTTCGACAATTCACATTGCCGCCAAAACAGATAGTCCGATTTTACACCATCTGCCGCGCCAAGATAGAAATGGCGGCGGTGATGGCTTTCCAGAAAGGACGCTGCACCTAAATCCGTATCGTCGCAGATTTGGTCGATATAGGCCCACAATGCCTTCGCAGATGTAGGCACATCATCGCCTGGGAAATAGCTGCCGCGTTCGATAAAGGGCGGGGCGAAGCTGAAGTCGAAACCGATGAGCACATCATCATCCTGCGCCAAAAGCCAGTCGGCAACGCCTTGGCGGGACCAGACTTTGTCGGGCGGGGTTATGAGGCGCGGGGCTTCTTCGCCTGCTTCGCAGATTGCCAGCGCGATGCCGGGGTGTCGGCTACCTTTTGCGCCCGACCAGTCGGCGCAGGCAAAGCGCGTGAAGGTACGCATTACTGGCTGTCCGGGTCGCCATGACGGGCGCGCAGCCGGTCCCAATATTGCAGCCGCTCAATGATCTTGCGTTCAAAGCCGCGTTCCACAGGTTGATATAAAGCCGTCGGCGTCACGGCATCTGGCCAGTAATTCGCGCCTGAGAACCCGTCCGCGCTGTCATGATCATAGGCATAGCCTGCGCCATAGCCAATGTCCTTCATCAGCTTCGTTGGCGCATTGAGAATGTGCGCTGGCGGCATCAGTGAACCTGTATCTCGCGCCAGCTTCCATGCGGATTTCTTCGCCTTGTACGCGGCATTCGATTTGGGCGCGGTGGCGAGATAGAGGCATGCTTGCACAATAGCGACTTCGCCCTCCGGACTGCCCAAAAATTCATATGCCTGTTTGGCGGCGAGGCATTGGACCAACGCCTGTGGGTCGGCGAGGCCGATATCCTCACTAGCAAACCGGACCAAGCGGCGCAGCACATATAATGGCTCTTCGCCCGCTACCAACATACGCGCCATCCAATATAAGGCGGCCTGCGGATCGGAGCCACGCAAGCTTTTATGCAGTGCGGATATGAGATTATAATGCCCCTCCCGATCCTTATCATAAACGGGCATCCGGCGTTGCAACAGTGCCGCCATGGCTTGCGGGTCAAGCGGGCTTTCAATGTGAATGGCGAATAAAGTTTCCGTCTGATTGAGCAGAAAACGTCCATCGCCGTCGGCGCTTGAGATCAAGGCCGACCGCGCATCGTCGGTGACGGGCAAAGGACGTTCCATGACGACTTCCGCACGGGTCAGCAGTGTCGCCAATGCCGCCTCATCCAAACGCTGCAGGACCATCACTTGCGTGCGCGACAGCAAAGCCGCGTTCAACTCAAACGACGGATTTTCGGTCGTTGCCCCGACGAGCGTGACCACGCCGCTTTCGACAAATGGCAGAAATCCGTCTTGCTGCGCGCGGTTGAAGCGATGAATTTCATCCACAAATAGCAATGTCTGCTTGCCTGTTCGCGCCATCGCCTCTGCCTCGGCAAAGGCTTTTTTGAGATCAGCCACGCCCGAGAATACTGCCGAAATCGGCTTGTAATGCATGTCCACAGCATCGGCCAGCAAGCGCGCGATGCTTGTTTTGCCTGTGCCCGGTGGCCCCCACAGGATCATCGAGGATAATTTACCGGCAGCGACCATGCGGCCAATCGCGCCATCGGCACCCGTCAGATGTTCCTGACCAATCACCTCATCCAATTTGGTAGGCCGAAGCTTGTCCGCAAGCGGGGCGTTTTCCGGTATAGAACTTGGGACCTGTGGGGTGTCGCCAAAAAGGTCGCTCATAGATGAAACCTATTCCGCCGTGTGTTATCGCATAAGCATAAGCGCTTCGGACAGTTTTCGGAACGGCTTGCCACAGGTTTATCGTGCAGACGCCGCACGCGCAGCACGTTGGCGGATGAGGCGGATATAGGTGTCG
>CAIPUN010000037.1 GCA_903868245.1 uncultured Sphingomonadales bacterium
CCGCAAGCTGGTGCATCTTTGGCCACTTGTGCCAAATGCCGAGAACAACACGCCGCGTAGCGCCAGCACAAGATCTGCTTTATCGCTAAGGATCGCGGCGTTATTCCCCCCAAGTTCAAGGATGGTTTTGGCAAAGCGGGCCGCGGCCACTTGGCCGACCTTTCGGCCCATTTCCGTGCTACCCGTGGCGGAGATTAAAGCGATGCGTGGGTCCGCAACCAATGCGGCCCCTATATCGCGTCCGCCCTGAACGACTTGCGACAGATGCGCAGGTGCATCACCGAAAGCGGCAACCGCCTTTTCAAAAATGGCTTGGACTGCGACCGCCGTCAGCGGCGTTTTTTCCGATGGTTTCCAAATGACGCTGTTACCACAGACCAATGCCAAAGCCGCATTCCATGCCCACACTGCGACCGGAAAGTTAAATGCGGAAATGATCAGCACTGGTCCCAGCGGATGCCATTGCTCCATCATCCGGTGGCCGGGCCGTTCGCTGGCGATGGTCAGGCCATGCAATTGCCGAGAAAGACCCACGGCAAAATCGCAAATGTCGATCATCTCCTGCACTTCGCCCAGCCCTTCCGACAGCGGCTTTCCGCAATCTAGGGTGACTAAACGGGCAAGGTAATTTTTTTGTGCACGCAATGCATTACCAAACAAGCGGACAAGCTCCCCACGCCGCGGCGCGGGAACATTGCGCCACGTCAGAAAGGCAGCGTTTGATTTTTCAACCGCATCATGGATGTCGTTGACTGTCACGGTCGCTACTGCCCCGATGTAACTGCCATTTATGGGGCTGTGCACAGCAAGATCGCCACCATTAACAAAGCAGCCCAGCGTTTCGAGAAGCGTTTTCGTTTCGGCTGCGAGTGCCATTCATATCCCCAATCTGTGTTCTGAGTTTCCATAAAGCATGGCAAGGGCCAGAGTTGATGGCAAGGGTTGCTGTCTTGCCCGCACGCTTATAAAGGCAAGAAGAACGCAGATCGCTATTCAGCAATCCTTCCCGATGGAGATAAAAATGGCCGAGTTGGCAGCATTCGATTGGTCTGATCCTTTTCGTCTGGAGGACCAGCTGACGGAAGACGAACGTATGATCCGCGACAGCGCGCGCGCCTTTGCGCAAAGCGAATTGCAACCGCGCGTCATCGATGCCTACCGGACCGAATGCGATGCCCCTGAATTGTTCCCGTTGATGGGGCAGACAGGTTTACTTGGCGCGACCATACCGGAAGAATATGGCGGCGCTGGTGCGTCTTATGTCGCTTACGGGCTTATCGCGCGTGAGATTGAGCGCGTCGATTCCGGCTATCGTTCCATGGCGTCAGTGCAGTCGTCGCTCGTGATGCACCCGATCTATGCATATGGTTCCGAAGAACAGCGCCGCAAATATCTACCCGGACTTGCGGCAGGAACGCTGATTGGCTGCTTTGGATTGACTGAGCCTGACGCAGGGTCGGATCCTGCGGGCATGCGCACCTACGCCAAAAAGGTTGATGGCGGCTATGTCATCAATGGATCGAAAACGTGGATTTCCAATGCACCTTTTGCCGATGTCTTTGTCATCTGGGCAAAATCCGAAGCACATGGCGGCGGCATTCGCGGCTTTGTGCTGGAAAAGGGCATGAAGGGCCTCTCTGCGCCGAAAATTCAGGGCAAGCTGTCATTACGCGCATCGACCACGGGCATGATCATGATGGACAATGTCGAAGTCGGCGAAGATGCGTTACTGCCCGATGTACAAGGGCTGAAAGGCCCGTTTGGCTGCCTCAACCGCGCCCGGTACGGCATCAGTTGGGGTGCATTAGGTGCAGCAGAATTCTGCATGCACGCCGCACGCCAATATGGCCTTGATCGCCACCAATTTGGTAAACCGCTTGCCGCTAATCAATTGTATCAAAAGAAGCTGGCCGACATGATGACCGATATTGCTTTGGGGCTTCAGGCATCCTTACGCGTTGGCCGCTTGATGGACGAAGGCCAGCTAGCGCCTGACATGATTTCCATCGTTAAGCGCAACAATGTCGGCAAAGCGCTCGATATTGCCCGTGCCGCGCGCGACATGCATGGCGGCAACGGGATTAGCGAGGAATATCAAGTCATGCGCCACATGGTGAACCTTGAAACGGTCAACACCTATGAAGGCGCGCACGATGTCCATGCGCTAATATTAGGCCGCGCCATTACAGGGATCGCGGCGTTCTAAAAAATGGGCCGCTCAGCTTTTCAGCAGCGGCCCAGGCTAGGCTTCTCAGCCATGGGGGGGGAGGGAAGCGTGCCTTCTCAGATACGCACACCCTCATAGAACCAAAATGGTAAATGATTGATGAACGGCCCATCGACCGTTCAAAGAAAGCACCGGGTTAACACGGCCCCATTCTTCGCCCTTCGGCGGAAAACGAAAATGGCGCATTATTTCGAATGCCTTGCGATTGGATATGGATGATCCGGTTTGTTTCCTTACGGATAACCGTCATCCCCTGACCATGCCCTGCGCAGCTGTAACTGACCGTTAGGGAATTTGGGGTCGAACGCACCACATATTGTTCGCAGGCTAAGCCGCCATGTTGGATTTGCGCGAGGCTTTCCGATTTACCAAGGCAAATTTTGGCAGTCGGCACACTCCCGCCCGTCGGTCGTAATTGCCACAACCCACGATCGAGTGAATCCAGCAAGGCCAGATCACTATCTGGTTTTGCAACGCTCGCAGCAGCCAGCGAAAGCAAAAGCGCAGCGGGGAAGGCATAAAGACGGAAAAAATTGTTCATAAGTTCTGTCCGCAAACCAGTTTTACACAGCGAAGCGACCTGCTTTTCGCAACCGTCATAACATCATTTGTGACGTTTTGCACGATAGTATGTAGCGCATGAATCATGCATGACGCTGCCGTCGTTGTTGCGCCGTTCAGTTGTTAAAACTGGCAAGGCTTATTGGAAAGCGGCGCGAACAAAATTCACAGTCAACGACGATGTCTCCGGCGTCATCGGCCATTTCAGCACGGTCAACGGCAGGAAATTTGGCAATGACATCGCGGATGTGCACAGGGTCACAGCGGCAGCCTTTGGACAGAAGGTCACCTTGCTCAATGCGCACTTCTTTTTCTTCATGGAATAATCGCCAAACGATTTCCTCAAGCGGAAGCGCCGGGTCAGCAAGCTCGGCGGCGGCGATGGTCGAAGACATGACTTCGACATGCTCCCATTCGGGATGGTCGAGCCGCACATGCAACCGCTCACGACCTTCCTCACCCTCGGGCAAATGCTGCACCAATAGGCCGCCCGCCACGCAGCGGCCATCGACATGGTCCACAGCAACACGAATAAAGGTGGGAATCTGTTCAGATTGCACGAAATAATTTTGCGCCGCATCCGCCAGTGTTTCGCCTTCAAGCGGGACAATCCCCTGATAACGCCCTCCGCCTTCGCTGGCGGGCTTCATCCGATCGAAGGTGATGGCGAGATAGCCTTGTCCGAAGATGCCTGAAAGTGTCGCGTTCTGCGGCAGGGCAGCCGCAGTCGCGGCATCGAACTGGGCATAGCCGCGTAATGCGCCATCCTTATAGTCGCAGGCCAATAGCCGGATGGCGCCTTTTTCCGTCTGCGTTTGCAGCGTGAGCTGGCTGCCTGGCTCCTTCAAAGATGCGCCCAAAAGGGCGGTCAACACCAATGCTTCAGCCAATGTCCGCTCAATCGCAGGTGGATAAGCGTGCGCAGACAAAATCTCGCTCAGCACCTCATCCAGACGCACCACACGTCCGCGCGCATCCCGCGTCGGTATCGAAAAGCGTAATGGCTGGTTGGATAATGTTTCCGATTGCTCGGCCATCAGGATTTTCCGAGGCACCACAAAAGGATCGATTTTTGCGCATGCAGGCGGTTTTCCGCTTCATCCCAGATGACAGACTGCGGCCCGTCGATAACAGCATCGGTTACTTCTTCGCCGCGATGCGCCGGTAGGCAATGCAAGAATTTCGCATCGGCCTTCGCCAAAGCCATCAGGCGTTCATTGACTTGATACGGCATCATGGCTGCCATTTTATTATGGGCATGTTCTTGACCCATCGACACCCATGTGTCGGTGACAACAACATCGGTGCCCGCCACAGCTTCGCCTGCATCGCGGGTGAGCGTGATGTTTGCACCCGCGTCCTTGGCGGCTTGAATGAAGTTGCTGTCGCTTTCATAACCTTCAGGAACTGCAATGCGTACGTTGAATTTGAATAACCCGGCGGCTTCCACCAGAGAATTCAGCACATTATTGCCATCGCCAAGCCACGCTAATTCTAGCCCCGGCAACGCCTTTTCATGCTCCATCACTGTCAGAAGGTCAGCAACGATCTGACAAGGATGCGAAAGATCGGTCAGTCCGTTAATGACGGGCACGCTGGCATAATGCGCCAGTTCCTCGACCTTATCATGGTCATCGGTGCGGATCATGATGGCGTCGACATAGCGGGACAATACCCGCGCCGTGTCCGCAATGGTTTCCCCGCGGCCAAGCTGCATCTGCCCCGATGCCATGAAGATACTGTCACCACCCAGTTGCTTCATCGCCATTTCAAATGACGTCCGCGTGCGCGTTGAATTTTTCTCGAACACCATTGCGAGCGTGTGACCGGCTAACGGGGCATCGGCATCAGATTTGCCTTTAGGCCAGCCAGCCCGCGCACTTTTTCTACTTATGGCGTCGTTCAGCATCGCCGCAATTGCATCGCCGCCGGCGTCGCTCAAATTCAGGAAATGGCGCGTCATGCAGCTTCCGGCATCTGGTAGCTGGCAGCGCCCGCCGACAGCTTTTCCATGAATGTCTGGATTTCGGCATCACCGATGTTCAGCGGCGGCAAGACACGGAAGGTATTGTCACCCGCAGCCACCAGCAACAGCCCGTGATTGTCGCGCAAATGCGCTACAAAAGGACGTGTTTCATGCGTCATCATCACACCGAGCATCAGGCCCTTACCGCGCACACCGGTAAACAAATCTGGATAATTGCCGATAAACTGTTCCAGCATGGAACGTAGCTTGTCGCCTGTTGAACGTACTTGCGCGAGGAATTCGTCGTTCGCGACGACATCCCAAACCGCCTGACACGCCGCCATTGCAAATGGGTTGCCGCCATAGGTCGATCCATGGGTCCCAACGACCATGCCGCGTGCAGCTTCTTCGGTGGCAAGGCATGCGCCGACCGGAAAACCGCCGCCCAGGCCTTTAGCCGTCGCCATGATATCCGGAATGATGCCATATTGTTCATACGCATACAGCGTGCCGGAGCGCGCGACGCCGCATTGCACTTCATCCAAGATCAACATGATACCATGTTCATCCGCCAACGCACGCAAGCCTTGGATGAACGCATCTGATGCAGGGCGGACACCGCCTTCGCCTTGAATGGGCTCCACCAGAAACGCGGCGGTCTTTGGTCCAATAGCGGCTTTTGCGCCTTCCAAATCGTCGAAATCGACATATTTGAAGCCTTCAAGCAATGGCATGAAGCCCTTATGCATCTTTTCCTGATTGCTTGCTGAAATCGTCGCCATCGTCCGGCCATGAAAGGCGTTCTTGAAGGTGATAATTTCAAACCGGTCACTGCCTTGGCTCTGATGATATGCGCGCGCGGTTTTGATTGCGCATTCGACGGCCTCGGCACCGGAATTGGTGAAAAACACCGTGTCGGCAAAGGTCGTATCGACCAGCCGCTGTGCAAAGGCTTCGCCTTGCGGGCTGCCATAGAGGTTCGATACATGGATAAGCGTTGCCGCCTGATCTTGAATGGCCTTGGTAAGATGCGGATGGCCATGGCCAAGCAAATTCACCGCAATACCCGCAGCGAAATCCAGCGCGCGGCTGCCGTCTTCGGAAATCAACCACGCGCCCTCGCCGCGCACCGGTCGGAAACCGCAGCGCGGATAGACGGGCATCAAAGGCGTAATCGACATGGTTTTCTTCCTTCCGACCAAATATTTGGCATATTCCAAAAGCCAAAAAGCGGCCCCACGGGACCGCTCGTTTCTGCCTTTCCGCTATACGCATGCGAAAATGGCAAATCAACCCGTGCGACCGCTGATGTATCACCCCTGCAATCGGCGCATTGCGGCGCAGCGGCTATAGCCCCTTGTCGCGTTTCGCGGCAGCAATCCGTCGCTTAAGGTAACCAAACAACAGCAGATGCACCGCCACCAATAATAAAACGACAATCAGGATGATTTTGCCAGCGCTCATACGCGTTTCCTTTTTGCAGCCCAGGCAGTTTTAGCGACATCGCTGGCTGGCTGATGCCACGGCCTTTAGCATTTTGTGCGAATGGACTTAAGGTCTAATCGCCGCCGCAGCCCCCGCCATCGCCCGTGCCGCAGTCTGCGGCGCTATCTGTGGCGGTCGTGCTGACGCCGCTATCACTGTCTTCCCGTCTTCGAGGATTGGACGATTTGCCCGACCGAACGCCGACGAAAGCCACCGCAAGAAAAATCACGACCGCAACCGCCGCTATTACGAACACGGACATATCATACTCCTTCTTCTGGACCGCCAATAACCCGATTCAGGGCATCGCTGGGCAGGTTAAGCGGCGGTATTAGACGGCAGCTTTCAACGCGTTTCGCGCATCATCACTCCACCGTAACGGAATAGACTTCCTATAACATATTATGTTATTGGTATTGTTAGTAATTCCGGTATCTTTTTTTTCGTATCGATA
>CAIPUN010000038.1 GCA_903868245.1 uncultured Sphingomonadales bacterium
CCATCTGATGCGTGAACCAACTGATGCCTTGTTCCCGGGGCGTAATGGTAAGCACAAGACGGCCCATACCCTCGGTGTGCAGATCAAAGACACCGTCTTTGAGTTTACCGGCCACACGTTCAACGTTCACCTGTTCCGGCATTTTGCCGGAAAGGTATTCCTCGACCAGCAGCCGGGCAATTATGAAGTGGTACGGCAGGTCCTCGGACACAAACGGCTGGATACGACCACAGGCTTTTACTCCGGGGCAGAAGCCAAGCGGGCAAGCGCCATGTTCAATGATGTGGTTGATACGCTGCGCGCACAGCATGCGCCCATTGCCTCAAAGCGGAGGCCGGACAAATGAGCGGCGGTCGTTATGGTCCGAACAAGACGCCGGAGCGGCGCTGCATGCCACTTGCGCTTTGGCCGGAGGCTGACCGCACTGTCTGGCAAAATGCATTGACCCCGGGGACCATTCTTGACGATCACCTTGGCGCATTGGCGCATCTGTCCTTTGCATCCAAATTCAAAGTGGAACGCGGATATGGGCGGTTCTTGACCTACTGCAAAATATACGAGCCTGACTGCCTAGAGGAGGCTCCTGCCGAACGTATTAGCCCGCATAGGGCCAGGTCTTACGTCAACCACCTCACCGACATAGGTAACAGCACACAGACCATCATGGCCCGGCTGCAGGATCTGGGTAGTATGGCGTCTCTGTCAGCACCTGAGAAGGACTGGTCGTTTATAAACCGTCTCGCAAGCCGCATCCGCGCCCGTCACAAACCTGCCCGCGAGAAAAGCCGCATCTTGATGACCGACGAGTTGGCGCAGCTTGGCTACGACCTCATGCACGCCGCCCAAGGTGACGACAGCATATCGGATGCCTTGCAATATCGCGACGGGCTTATGATCGCCTTGCTTGCCTATGTCCCCATCCGGCGCAAGAACTTCACCGCCCTTGAAATCGGCAGCAGCATTGTGCGGCGGCAGGGTCAGTGGTTTATCCAACTCACCCCTGAACAAACTAAAACCCATGCATGGTTCGAAACGATACTGCCACCAGTGCTTGAGCCTTACCTGCAGCGCTACCTCGACTTCTATCGTCCAATGCTGGTGGCCTGCACGGGCCGTTGGCAGAAGCCTACAGGCAATGCCCTTTGGATCTCCAAACATGGGTCGCCCATGACGCAGGATGGTCTCTACAGCCGCATCTGCCGCCACACAGGCGAACGGTTCGGGGAGCACTGCTCGCCGCATATGTTCCGCGACGCGGCCGCCTCAACGCTCGCAACCGAAGCGCCTGAGTATGTCCGGTTGGCAGCGCCGCTGCTCGGCCACCGCAGTTTTCAAACCACCGAGAAATACTACCGTCAAGCCAAGGCCCAAGAGGGGCATGACAGATTTACACAAGCAATTACCGCACTGAGAGGAGAAGGATGATGGCTAAAACAAACTCAATGACGGCCGAAGATATTCTGGCGTTAGCTGATCACATTATTTTGCCAGATGACGATGCGTTCAAGGAGCTTGCCAAACAGCATAAGCTCAACGATGAACAGGCTTGGGCGCTTACTCGAACCGTCACAAACGCGGTCGAAAAAGTGAAGCGCCACGCGGAAAAACGATACGACGCTCCAGACATCGATATAGCCCTAGACCGAGCACAGACTATTCTTAGTCTTCTAAACGAACTTCGTACTCAGATATCTAATGGTCGCAAGACATTGCAACATATCCAAACGCCTGAAAACCTTGGGCTACTGGGCTCGATGCTATCATTCCAAGCACTCAACGAACTGAACCCAAAAATCAAGTTCGAACTCGACGTAAGCGATTTTGTCGCTGATCAGGCGCGCCTAAACTTACCCAACGGAGTAATCGACGTCGAACGCTACTTTGCGCAACACAAACAGATGTTTGATCTCGAAAATAGGCCCGACATACTCATTTTCATTGTTGATAAAATGCGCGCGCAATTTGAGAGTTACCTTACGGAAAGAGGTCAGAAAAAGCTCGGCGCACCAAGCAATTGGGTCCGAGACACCATCTTATTTGATCTGGCGTGCGATGCCCGTTCAATTCTCGGAACGCGCCCGACGTCGTCGGTCGAGGGCTCTTTTGATAGGCTATGCATAAGTGTATTTGGCGCGATTGGGTACGAGCCCGTAAATCAACATTCTGCTGTTGTCCGAATGCTCAAAAAATACCGCGACGAGGTTAAGTTTTGGAACGCTAACGAATGACGCGCTCCGCTTTTAGTTGCACAACCGTGTTCGGAAATCATCTGGTTCTGCCAATGGCAGGGGCATTCAAATCTGACATCCGGTATACATGTCCAGTGGAACCAGCCCGAATCAGACACGCGAAAGTGAAGCCGCTGTTAGCGGTATTTCGCAACGCGTCGAGTTCGTTGCGTTTGATGGACAGATGCCCGTTTCAGACGCTGAACTGGATGCGCTTGAGCAGCTTCTGGGTCCAGATCTGCAGCAAATATTCCAATAACCCACCAGCCCTCACTACGGCTGGTCGACGCCGTAACTGAGAGGTCGATATGGCATTTTCTTTACCCCAAGCGGATTTGCCAGCTGGCAAGCGCGCAGTTCTATATCTGCGGGTGAGTACTGGAAGGCAGGCTACAGGCGACGTCTCCATTCCGTCCCAACGTGACCTTACGAAACGCTTTTGCGAGGCGAATAACTGGCAGGTTGTGGACGAGTTTGTGGAACCGGGTGCGTCTGGGACGGATGATCGTCGCCCAGTCCTCCAAAA
>CAIPUN010000039.1 GCA_903868245.1 uncultured Sphingomonadales bacterium
CCGCCGGGGACTTTACCCGCGCCCGCATGCGCCTGAGCGAGCTTGCCCCCGAACGGCGTGAGGCGGAATTGGCGCGCGTCGCCGCATTATCGCATTTGGTGGAAACCCCCGGATGCCGCCGCGCGGTGCTGCTGCGCCATTTTGGCGAAAGCCCGCCTGAAACTTGCGGCAATTGCGACAATTGCATGCACGCACCCGATGTGCACGACGCGACCGAGCTGTCTCGCAAATTGCTCTCCGCCGCTTACCGGACGGGTCAAAGGTTCGGCATGGGGCATTTGGAAAAGGTCCTGACAGGACAGCAGGACGAGCGGATTACGCAGTTCGGGCATGACCAGCTTTCGGTGTTTGGCATTGTCGATCGGGCTGAAGCAGCAATGCTGAAGCCCTTGTCCCGTGCCTTGCAGGCACGCGGCGCGTTGGTCGCCAACGAACATGGTGGCTTGAAACTTGGCGGTGATGCCCGGGCGATCATGCGCGGCGAACAAAAGGTTGAGATCGCTCTGGTCAAACCGGGCAACACACGACGCGGTGGCCGCCCCGAAAACCCCATTGGCAATCCTTTGTTTGAAGCTTTGCGCGCCAAGCGCCGCGCGCTTGCCGAAAATGTTGGCGTGCCGCCTTATGTCATTTTCCACGACGCGACCTTGCGCGAAATGGCACTGACCCGGCCAGCCGATATCCGCGCCTTGGGCCGGATCAGCGGTGTCGGCGCCCGTAAGCTGGAGGCCTATGGCGCAGAATTTCTGTCGGTAATCGCGCAATATTAGGCCCGAAATTTATCGCTCTATTGTCCTTCCTTGTTATCGATTGCGGATTAAAATAGGACGGTTAAATTGTCGCTGGCTCAGGCGATTGTATAACGGGATTTTTTAGATGTTTCGTCAACTCACAGACCAGATTCTGGTAGCACCACAAATTGCGGTTGGCGACGTCATGGACGCGGCGCAAGCGGGTGTCACACTGATCATCAACAATCGTCCTGAAGATGAATCCGCCGATCAAACGCCCGGTGCAGAGATTGAGAATGCAGCGCGTGCCGCTGGGTTGGATTATGTCGCCATTCCGGTGACGCATGCAGGCTTTGCCGAATGGCAGGTGACCGCAATGGCCGAAGCGCTGGCAAAAACAGACGGTAAAATCCTTGCGTATTGCCGCTCCGGCACGCGCTCGACTTTGTTATGGGCTTTGGCGCAAGCTTCCAAGGGGGAACATCCTGCGGTGTTGTCGGAAAAGGCGGCAGACGCCGGTTATGATTTAACGCCGGTGGCCGCAATGATGGACATGCTGCGCGGGCGGGCTTCGTGACAGCAGAATTGCTCAAGCTTGCGGGATCCATCGCCGCGATTCTGTTCATCGCTTGGCTGGCGCGTTTCTGGAAGCTCGGCGGCGACGTCCGTATACGCAGCGAAGAGCAAGCACGCGAAATTGCCCAAGAGACTTTATGCGGGTTCGATCCGGTGGAAATCGTCATTGATAGAGCGGGCATGGCCGCGCTCCTGCGCGATGCCGACGGCAGGCATCTGCTGGTCCGCCGGCATGGCGTGCAATGGGCCGGGCGTCTTCTCGATCATCACAATGAGGCGCGCCTTGACCAGAATTTTCTGACCGTTGGCACGGGAGAAAAAACCTTTGGATCGGTGACACTTAATCTGGGTGCGAAAGCATCGCATTGGGCCGCTGGCCTGCGCCATTTGAATATAGGACGCCCACATGCCTGAACTGTTCAACCCAATTGACTATGCCGTTCCGGCGTTCATCATTTTGATCGTTGCAGAGATGTTATGGGCACGGCGGCGCGCGCCAGAAAAATATGAACCGCGCGATACGCTCACATCGCTCGCTTTGGGTACCGGCAGCACCGTGGCCGGCGCATTGACCGGCGCGTTGGTGTTCAGCCTTGCCATGTGGATTTACGAAAATCGTGTGTTCGAAATTGGCTGGGTCTGGTGGGCATGGCCTTTATGCTTTGTGCTCGATGATCTTGCATATTATTGGGCGCATCGCTCGGGACATCGCGTGCGCTGGTTCTGGGCAAGCCATGTTAACCATCACAGTAGCCAACATTATAATCTATCGACGGCGCTACGCCAAACATGGACAGGCTTTATCGCGCTTGGCTTTATCTTCCGGATACCTTTGGCATTTCTGGGCTTTCATCCGGCGATGTTGCTGTTCGTCGGCGCGTTCAATCTTATTTATCAGTTCTGGATCCACACCGAGGCAATTTACAAATTCCCGCGCTGGATCGAATATATCATGAACACGCCCAGCCATCACCGTGTCCATCACGCAACCAACCCGCGTTATCTGGACCGCAATTACGCCGGTACCTTCATTATTTGGGACCGCATGTTCGGCACCTTTACCGAGGAAGTGGAGGGCGAAAAAATCCGCTATGGGATCGTCAAGCAATTGGGCACATTCAACCTGTTGTGGAGCGTGTTTCATGAATGGATCGGCATCGCCCAGGATTTATGGTCCGCACCATGGCGGCATAAATTCTCCTATCTGTGGCGCCCGCCGGGCTGGAGCCATGATGGCAGCCGGGACACGTCGGACAGCATCCGTGCGCAATGGTTGGCAAGCCAGCAAACCAAAGCCGATCCAAAGGTGAACGCATAGCCTATTTACACCCTTGCCAGTAATTAATCGTCCGCTTAAACCTCCTCACAAAGAGGGAGCAGGCGTTATGGGCGAATTTGACATCATTGTTATTGGCGGTGGTTCCGCAGGCAGCGCCGCCGCCGGACGGCTGTCCGAAGGTGGCAAATATAAGGTCTGCTTGATTGAGGCGGGCGGCAATAACAATAACATGCTGATCAAGACGCCCGGCTTCATGCCGTTCATCCGCAATGCGTCCAATTACAAATATGAAACCGTCCCGCAAAAGGGCCTGAATGGCCGCACGGGTTACCAACCGCGCGGCAAGGGCCTTGGCGGGTCAAGCGCGATTAACGCGATGGTCTATATTCGTGGTCATAAATATGACTATGATAATTGGGCCGCCTTGGGCTGCGATGGCTGGTCCTATGACGATGTGTTGCCGTTTTTTAAACGATGCGAAGATAATGAACGCGGCGCCGATGCTTTTCACGGATCGGGCGGGCCGCTTTCGGTTTCCGATCAACGCTGGCCACAAGCCGGCAGCCTTGCCTTCATTGAGGCCGCGTCCGAATTGCAATTGCCCGTCAATACCGACTTCAATGGCGCAACGCAGGACGGCTTTGGCCTGTATCAGGTTACACAAAAAGGCGGCGAACGCTGGACCGCCGCGCGCGCCTATGTCGAACCTGCGTGTGACCGTATGGAGGTTCTAACGGGCGCGCTGACCGAAAAAATTATCGTCGAAAATGGCCGCGCCACCGGCGTTGTCATTCGTCAGGGCCGCAAACACCGGACGATTAAAGCGCGCGGGGCCGTCATATTGTCGGCGGGCGCATTTGGTTCACCGCACATCCTGATGATGTCGGGCATGGGGCCAGCCGAACATTTACGTAGTGTTGGCGTCGACGTTGTCCATGACAAGGCCGCGATTGGCTCCGACTTGCAAGACCATATCGATTATGTCTCCAGCTTTGAAACCCAATCCAAGGATGATTTCTTCGGCGATTCGCTGGCTGGCACGGTCAAGATGGTCAAGGCTATCATCGAACATCGCCGCAAACGCACCGGTGTCATGACAACCTGCTTTGCCGAAGCGGGCGGCTTCTGGCGTTCGGACCCAAGCTTGCCAGCACCCGACATCCAATATCATTTCGTGCCCGCCATGCTGGAAGATCATGGCCGTTCCAAAGTGAAAGGCCATGGCTTTAGCTGCCATGCGTGCGTTCTGCGCCCGGAAAGCCGGGGAACCGTTCGTTTGGCGTCATCGGACGCCAAAATCGCCCCCGTGATTGATCCAGCCTTCTTAAGCGATGACCGCGACATGGCGACCCTGCGCGCCGGCGTGCGCGCGATGCATCGCATATTCGAAGCGCCTGCATTGGCCGCCTATAATGGCAAGAACCGGCATCCGGTGGATATCAATGACGACGCCGCATTGGACGACTTGATCCGCAGCCGCGCCGACACGGTCTATCACCCCGTTGGCACCTGCCGCATGGGACCGAATGCCGATGATGTTGTGGACTCGCGCCTGAAATATCGCGGCATAGAAGGGCTATATGTGGCCGATGCCAGCATCATGCCGCGCCTTGTTTCGGGTAACACCAATGCGCCAAGCATCATGATCGGCGAAAGATGTGCTGAATTCGTCCGCGCTGATTTGCAATAATCTTGCGTAAATGTGGCGCTGCGGTTAACCGCGAGGCCACTATGGCGTTAAACGGAACAGAATATATCAGCACACGCGGCAACGCAGACGTGCTTGATTTTGCAGGCGTCACGCTGACGGGCTTGGCACGCGACGGCGGGCTATATGTGCCGCGCCATTGGCCGCAATTTTCGCTCGACGAGATCACCGCGATGCGCGGACTGTCTTATGTGGAACTAGCCGCGCGCGTCATGGCCCCATTTACCAAAGGGGTTTTGGACGAAGCGGAGCTCAAAAGCCTATGCGCCGCAGCTTATGGTTCCTTTGCCCATACGGCGGTTACGCCGCTGGTGCAGTTGGATGGTCAGCATTGGTTGCTTGAGCTGTTCCACGGCCCAACCTTGGCGTTCAAGGACGTGGCGCTGCAATTGCTCGGCCAGTTTTTTGAACGCTTCCTGTCGGGCACCGACACAAAGCTGACGATTGTCGGCGCGACCTCTGGCGACACCGGTTCAGCCGCAATTGATGCCGTTGCCGGACGCACGCAGATTGAGATTTTCATGCTGCATCCGCACAACCGCGTGTCCGATGTGCAGCGGCGACAGATGACTACTATCCTTGCGCCAAACGTCCATAACATCGCGATCGGCGGCAGCTTTGATGACGCCCAAGCGATGGTGAAGCGGATGTTCAACGACAAGGATGTGAATGGTCCGCTAACCTTATCTGCGGTCAACTCCATCAACTGGGCCCGCCTGATGGCGCAAGTTGTCTATTATTTCTATGCTGCGCTTCGGCTTGGCGGGCCGGAACGCAAGGTCGCATTTTCGGTACCGACCGGAAATTTTGGCGATGTATTCGCAGGCTATGTCGCCGCGCAAATGGGTCTGCCGATTGAGCGCCTGATTGTGGCCACCAACATCAACGATATTTTGCACCGCGCTTTGTCAAAAGGCGACTATTCGGTGCTAGGCGTGACCCCGACAGCATCGCCATCGATGGATATTCAGGTGTCGAGCAATTTTGAACGCTTATTGTTCGATTTGGAGGGCCGCGATGGCCTCACCACGGGCGCGCGGATGAAATGGTTTGAACAAATGGGTAAGATGGTGCTGTCGCCTGAGATGCGTAAAAAAGCGACCTTGCTCACCAGCGCGCGCACCGATGCCGAACAAATGTCTGCGGCGATGCGTTGGGCCTATGGCGCCACCGACCAGATTATCGATCCGCACACCGCCATCGCTTTGCACGCCGCGCGCAATGCTGGCATCCGCCCCGATGTACCTGTTGTGACACTGGCAACCGCGCATCCCGCAAAGTTCCCAGATGCCGTTGAAAATGCCACGGGCATCCGCCCCGCTTTGCCCGCGCGTGTTGCGCAATTATTTGTTCGCGAAGAGCGCTTTGACGTTCTGCCTGGTGAATATGACGCGGTGCGCGATTATGTTCTGGCGCGCGCCACGCGTTAAATATGAAGCCGGATTTCGTCACCCTGATCAGCGAACCGCGCAGTGATTACACGCTGATCGATTCCGGTCATGGCCGCAAATATGAATCCTATGGCGACCGCCATTTCATCCGCCCAGAACCACAAGCCATGTGGGCCCCGGCCTTAGACGAATGGCCCGCCGACGCTGAATTTGTTCCTGGGTCAGACGATGATGGTGGCGGTCGTTGGTATAATAACAAACCCGTTCCCATGGATGGATGGCCTTTGTCATGGAATGACGAAGTGCACTTTACGGCATCCTGCACACCCTTTCGCCATTTGGGTTTTTTCCCGGATATGGACCCGGTATGGCGTTGGATGCGCGGGCAATTGGCGGGCGTTACTGACCCGGTTGCCATGAACCTGTTCGGCTATACTGGCGTTGGCACGCTCGCATTGTCTGCCGCAGGCGCGCAGATGGTGCATGTCGATGCGTCCAAGAAATCGGTCGGGCAAGCGCGGGCGAATGCCGAAATGTCGGGCATGGCAGATCGTCCTATCCGCTGGATCGTCGATGACGCCGCCAAATTTGTTGCCCGTGAAGTGCGCCGCGAAAAACGCTATGACGGCATATTGTTGGACCCGCCCAAATATGGCCGTGGCCCCGAAGGCGAAGTGTGGCGGCTTGAAGAGGATTTGCCGGAACTGATCGCCAATTGCCGCAAGTTGTTGGACGCGGAATCAAAATTTTTGTTTTTGACCGTTTACGCCGTGCGCATGTCCGCTTTGGCATTGGGCGGGCTATTGGAATCGCATTTTGCAGACCTTGGCGGCAAGGTCGAATTTGGCGAACTGGCGGTGCGTGAACAAGGCAGGGGCATGTTGTTGCCCACCGCCATCTTCGCCCGCTGGTCGCGTTAAGGAGTATTATGAGCGACAGTTTAATTCTTGAAGTGCACGATCTTGTCGTCAATGTCCTGACGGGCATTTACAGTCAGGAAACGCATCTGCCGCAACCCTTGCGTATATCGATCAGCACCACGCTGGATATGCACCCGCATTACGCACCAGATACGCCCTTGTCGGCTTCCAAAAATTATATGACGTTGAAGGAAGCGGCGACAAAACTGCCCGAAGGCGTGCACTTCACGCTGATTGAAGCTGTGGCCGATCATATCATGGACTCTCTGTTCGCAGATGACCCACGGATCAGCAACATCGTCGTCAAAATCGTCAAGCTGGCAATTGCCGAAGATAATGAAGCGATTGGCATTACCATGTCGCGGTGCCGCAAGTGACAATAGCGCCGCTTGCAATCGTCACTGGTGGCAAGCGCAGGCTGGGCGCCGCGATTGCAGCGAAACTGGCTGCGGCTGGCTATGCGCTAGCATTGGTGAGCCATATGGACACGCCGCCGGAGGAAAATCTGGCAGCCGCGCTGCAGGCGAACGCAAGCGAATGGCACGCATTCACCTTTGACCTTAGCACGGGCGATCCAGCCAAGCTGTTAGACATGATCGCCACCCATTTTGGTCGCGCGCCCAACCTATTGGTAAATAATGCGGCCATGTTCGGGCAAGACGACTGGCAGACGATGACGCCGCAAACGCTAGAGTCGCATTTCCGGTTGAATCTGTTTGCACCCTTATTGCTAGCGCAGGCGTTGGTGCAAATCGCTGGCGCAGAGGCGCGGCCCGCCATCGTCAACATCCTCGACCAACGCGTGGTCAATCCCCACCAGGACCAGATGAGTTACACCTTGTCGAAACAAGCGCTGGCGGCGTCCATCCGGTCTATGGCCGCATCCTTCGCGGGGCGCGCGCGCTACAATGGCGTTGCCCCAGGTCTTGTCATTGCAACCGATGATTATACCGCAGAGCAAGAAACGCGGCTGGCCAATATGATGCCTTTGGGCGCCCTGCCATCGCCATCTGCTGTCGCGGACGCTGTCGTCTATCTCGCCCAAGCGCAGGATGTGACAGGGCAAGTCATTTTCGTCGACGGCGGCGCGCATCTTAAAAGTTTCGACCGCGACTTCATGCATCTTTAGCAGACACCAGCGAACGATTATTGCGCGGACGCACAAATAACTTGCGTTTTCACCGCCGTTTCGCCATAGGCCGCGCAAGCGCATGAGGCGAGCGGACAATACCGCCGCAGTTTTGGTAGCGTGAGGGCCTAAACACAGGCTCCGCCAAACGAACAAGATGCGTAAGCTTAGAGGCTTCCCATATCACGCAGGGTTGTTTCCAACGGGTCAGCATAAGCTGCTCCCGAACACCTGCTGTTGCGCCTGTGCGGTTCTGATGAAAGGACGCGCATCACGGGCTGTGACGACTATTTTGAAAGTATAAAAATGTCTTTTTTCCAAGACCTGGGCCTTGCCCAACCTATCCTGAAGGCGCTTGAGGCGGCTGGCTATGATACCCCAACCCCCATTCAGCAACAGGCCATCCCATCCTTGCTTCAGGGCCGCGATCTATGCGGTATCGCGCAGACCGGAACGGGTAAGACCGCGGCATTTGCGTTGCCCTCACTCCACCATTTCGCCACCAAGCCAAAGGCGCGTCAACAATATAGCTGCCGGATGCTTGTCCTGTCGCCGACACGCGAACTCGCGGCGCAGATCGCCGACAGCTTCCGCACTTATGGTAAATTTTTAGGCCTGAAGGTCGATTGCGTTTTTGGCGGCATGCCGATTTTCAGTCAGAAAAAGCGTCTTGCCGGCGGCGTCGATATTCTTGTCGCCACGCCCGGCCGCTTGATCGATCTGATTGAGCAACGCGCAGTAACGTTGAAGGACGTTGAAATCTTCGTCCTCGATGAAGCGGACCAGATGATGGATTTGGGCTTTATTCACGCGTTGAAACGTATCGACCAATTATTGCCAAAGCAGCGTCAGACATTGTTCTTTTCCGCGACAATGCCAAAGGCGATTGCCGAGCTTGGCAACCGTTTCCTCAACAACCCTGTCCGTGTATCGGTTGCACCTGCATCGACCACCGCAGAGCGCGTCGAGCAATTTGTGACCTTTGTAGAGCAGCGCGAAAAGCAGACATTGCTGACCCTCAAACTGCAAAGCGAAGACATTGACCGCGCGCTCGTGTTCACCCGCACAAAGCATGGCGCCGACCGCGTTGTGCGTGGGCTGGCAGGTGCTGGCATTCAATCCGCCGCCATTCATGGCAACAAATCGCAGGGCCAGCGTACCGCTGCGCTGCAAGCGTTCCGTGATGGTAAGATCAAAATCCTCGTGGCAACCGACATTGCAGCACGCGGTATTGACGTCCCCGGTGTCAGCCATGTGTTCAACTTCGAACTGCCCAATGTGCCGGAACAATATGTCCACCGCATTGGCCGCACGGCGCGTGCCGGCCGTGAAGGCATCGCGATGAGCTTCGTTGCGGGTGATGAACGCGGTTATATGAAGGATATCGAGCGCCTGACAGGTGTCCGCGCGATGACACTTGGCCTTCCCGAAGGCTTCCGTGCAGCTGTTGCAGCATTGCCACCCCCCGTTGCCGATAAGAAACCGCAGCAAGCACGTGGCGGTCGCGGTGGCGGTCAGCCCGGCGGCGGACGGACAAACTATGCTGGTAAGAAATTGGGCGGCAATAATGGCGGCACTGGCTTAAACGGCGAAACCCGCAACCGCACGCACGCCCCGCAAGGTGGCTGGCAGCCATCCATTGGCCCACGCGACGGCAGCCGTGAAGGTAGAAGCGAAGGCGGCCGCGATGCGCGTCCACGCAGCGACAATGCCGCAGCGGGTGACCGTCGTCCCACCGCCGACCGCGCCTTTGCCGCGCGGAGCGAAAACCGCCGCGACCCCGGCGCACCTGCACGCAATTACGGCCCCAAAAAGGGCGGTTACAAAAAGGCTGTGAAGCGGGTTGGTTAATTTGACTCCAGGGCGTTATCCTGAACGTGTTTCAGGATAGCAAACAAACGTAGCGCGTTATCCTGAAACAAGTTCAGGATGACGCGTCGCTATTTATATCAATGCCTAAAATGCCGCATGCCGGTGAAGACCATGGCCAAGCCAGCTTCATCGGCGGCGGCAATCACCTCATCATCGCGCATCGATCCGCCGGGTTGAATGACCGCCGTTGCGCCCGCTTCTGCTGCCGCAAGTAAGCCGTCGGCAAAGGGGAAAAATGCATCGGAAGCGACGGCCGAACCCAATGTGCGCGGGGCATCCCAACCATAAGTTTCCGCGGCCTCAATGGCCTTAATCGCGGCAATCCGCGCGCTGTCACGTCGGTTCATTTGGCCTGCGCCAATGCCTGCAGTTGCGCCGTCCTTAGCATAGACAATCGCATTAGACTTCACATGCTTGGCGATCGTCCATGCAAAGCGGCAATCCGCCAACTCCTGTGCGCTTGGGGCGCGCTTGGTGACCACCGTTAATGCATCATCGGCCACATGGCCATTGTCCCGCGACTGCACGAGCAACCCGCCGGTAATCGGCTTGATGGACAGGCCGCCGCGTTTCGGATTCGGTAATTCGCCCGTTAGCAACAACCGCAAATTCTTCTTCTTGGCAAACACCGCCTTGGCCGCATCATCGGCGGATGGGGCTGCCACGACTTCGGTGAATATCTCGGTAATGGCTTCGGCCGTTGCTGCATCGAGCGGGCGGTTGACAGCTACGATGCCGCCAAAGGCCGAGACGCTGTCGCATTCCAGCGCCGCGCGATAGGCGTCGATCAATGTCGCGCCCGTTGCCACGCCGCACGGGTTGGCGTGCTTGACGATGACTACTGTTGGCGGGCCATCGCGAAATTCGGCGACCAGCTCCAGCGCGGCATCGGCATCGTTGTAATTGTTGTAAGACAATTCCTTACCCTGCACTTGCTCGGCTTGCGCGATGCCAGCAATATGCGGTCCGACAGGCACATATAGCGCCGCACGCTGATGCGGATTTTCGCCATAGCGCAATTCCTCCGCGCGATTGCCGTTGACCGCAAGCATGTCCGGAAACAGTTGCTGCTGATCCGCAAAGGCAAACCATTGGCTGATCATACTGTCATAGGCCGCTGTTGCCGAATATGCCTTTGCCGCGCATTTGCGGCGGAAGTCATAGCTGGTTTTGCCATCGCTTTCCGCAAGCTCGGCTATCAAGTCATCATAATCGGCTGGATCGGTCAGGATCGTCACAAAGGCATGGTTTTTGGCCGCGCTGCGCACCATGGACGGTCCGCCAATGTCGATATTTTCGATGATTTCATCACGCGAGGCGCCTTTGGCCACCGTCTGCGCAAATGGGTAAAGGTTGACCACCACAAGGTCGATGGCGCCAATATGATGCTCGGCCATTGCGGCGGCATGTTCGGGATTATCCCGAACCGCGAGCAAGCCGCCATGCACCATCGGGTGCAATGTCTTCACGCGTCCGTCCATCATCTCAGGAAAGCCAGTCAGCTCGCTAATGTCCCTCACTGTCAGGCCAGCGGCGCGGAGCGTTTTAGCCGTCCCGCCGGTCGAGACCAATTCGACATCGCGCGCCGCCAGCGCATGGCCAAGCTCTAATAATCCAGCTTTGTCAGACACTGATAACAGAGCCCGCTTAATGACGACGTCGTGCATGATATTATCCTAAATGGCGCAGTTGCCAGCTAATATGGAGCTCGCCTTTACCCGTATCGGCGGCAATCACAAGTTGTTGCGTCGGGTGTGGGCGGCCATTTTGGTCAACCCACAAGCTCTCATCGACCGACAAGTTCCCGCCGGAGGCGGTAAACGCCCAATTGCTGCCATCGACCATACGCAGCAATGCGGTCTGCGGTTGGTCTGAAGGTGCAATCTCAATATCTGGGCCCAGATGAAAGCGGACATGCGCCATCACATCGCTCCGCGGCTTTTCCTGCGGCAGCAGCGTATCTACGCCCCGCAATTCCATGCCATCGGAACGCAGGATGAGCAGGCGGGCGTGATTATAACCAAAGCTTTTCGCATAGCCATCATGGCTGGCCTCTATTCGTGTCGCCTGATCAATATCGCCGCGTTCAAGACCGACTTCTGTCACGCCCTTGCCCAATTGACCGCCCGGCAAAATGGCCGTCGAATTGGTGTCATTCAGGCATAAGGTCGAATGCGCCGCGGTGGTCCGCAGCCCGCGGGCCAGTTCCGCCGATATGGCCGCGCCGACAAACGCCGCGCCGCCGCAATTGACGATGATCCGCTGCCCATTATGCGACAATTCGAACGCGAGGGTCGAGGCGCAGCCCGACGCCGACTGGCGCGCGAGCGGTGGCGGCCCTGCGTCCAGTAAAAGCACAGATTTGCCAGCCGACACACGCTGATATCCCCAATCTAATGCTTGGCGATGTGGGCGGGCGCGGACTTCGCTCGCCGCCACAAGTGCGTCAATCCGGTCAGCGGTCATATGGGCTGACCCCTGCCACGCGCCAAGCCCACCATCCGAATGGGTCAGGCCCAATAAGGCAGGCACCGCACGGCCCAAGGCCTCTATGAGGAAATCCGGCACCATCTCGCGTTGCGCAACATAGCATTGCTTCAACAGGCTCAACAGGCCGATGAGCTCCATCAACTGGATTGGCGAGCGCGACACAACGCCACCGTCGGGGAAAATTGTGGCGCGCAAGGATTCAGAAAGTCCATCTTCACCCACGGCGCGGCGGATTTTGCCTTCGGGCAATAATAACGACGCGGCAACGACGCCCGCCCAACCAACGGTCTTGGCAAAATGGCTTTGTGCCCTTGGTGCGGACTGGTCCAAATGGCGGGCGACCCGCGCAAAATGGTTGATGACGCGCGAGCGGTAAATGGGGTCAGAACTGCTCAGCAAAAACGGTGATCCGGCGGCCATGTTCAACAGCCGCCAAGCACAATTGTCGACACGCCAAGCTGGCTCGCGCGTTTTCATGCCATTGGCGAGCAACCAGGCATCTGCGATATGCGCCGCTGCAGGCGCGCCTTCGCCGCGATTGGTCGCCGCCGCCAGATCACGCAGCCAGTCAAAACGGTGAATATAATCCGTCAGCGATGGCGACAGATCAAGCCGGTCATAATCCAGAGTATCAAATGCTTGTTCAAAACCCTGATAATGAAATTTACCCATGCGCAGGGCCTGCCCACGCGCAGAATTGCCTTCCAAAGGATCCTTCGGCACCGCCAGAAGGCGTAAAGGCACCTTGCCCTTCAACCGCCCATTGTGCAGCGGCGTGCGCCATGTCAGCTTGTAAAATTCGAGAGAGAGGCGCTCGAGAATATTTTGGCCCGCGCCCTTGGGCCTGACGATTAAGGCCGCCTGCCGTTGATCAGTATCGTCCTCAAAATTACCGGTCATTCACCCCTCAGCGCCCGGATATTGGCGGCATAATGGCTCTCGCCGCCCTTGAATGTGGCCGTGCCAGCCACCAACGTGTCCGCGCCTGCCGATATCGCGAGTGGTGCCGTGGCGGTCGTAATGCCACCATCTACTTCAAGCCGGATGTCGCGCCCTGTTTTCTCGATCATTTTCCGAACGGCTTCGATTTTGCGCAACTGGCTTGAAATAAAGCTTTGCCCGCCAAAACCAGGGTTCACGCTCATGATAAGGACGAGATCGACATCGTCGATGAGATAATCGAGCATCTTCGCTGGCGTATGCGGATTGAGGACAATGCCCGCCATTTTGCCAAGTGACTTGATCAACTGCACCGTGCGGTGCGGGTGCGGCCCAGCCTCAGGATGGAACGAGATGATATCTGCGCCAGCGTCGGCAAAATCCTGCACATATTGGTCAACCGGCGCGATCATCAAATGCACGTCAAATGGCTTATCGCTATGCGGGCGGAGCGCCTTTACGACAGCGGGGCCGATGGTGATATTGGGGACAAAATGACCGTCCATAACATCGACATGGATCCAGTCGCATCCCGCCGCATCAATCGCACGCACTTCTTCGCCCAGCCGTGCAAAATCGGCGGATAAGATGGATGGCGCAATGCGTACGGCGTTGGTCATGCTACCCGCTTAGACGCTGCACTACAGGCGAGCAAGGCGGCCGCAGGCGTTATACACAGCTTATCGCAATATGCGCGCCTAGCGCCGATAGATAAACAGGTCGCCAATGACATCATGGGTTTCTGCAAATTGGACGAAGCCAAGCTTGCCCGCGACATTATGCGATGCGGTATTTCCGGTATCAATGATGCAGCGAATTTCGCCCAGTCCTTGGCCATCCGCCCAGTTTAATATCGCGGTCATCGCCTCGGTAGCATAACCTTTACCCCAAGCGTCAGGCGTGAAGGCCCAGCCGGCTTCAGGAAAGCCATCGAGCTCTTGGATGCCCCGTTCAAACTGCGCCAGCCCGCCATTGCCGACGAAGCGCCCGCTTGCCCGTTCTATAAATGACCAATAGCCATAGCCCAAGAGCGACCACATGCCGATGCCCTGAAGCATTTTACCCCAGCTGACATTGCGACTGCGCGGCTCTCCGCCAATAAACGCCGTCATGCGCGGGTCAGCCCATGCCGTGGCATAATCCTCCCAATGCGCAAGCGACATGGGCTCAATGGATAAGCGATCAGTCAAAAGTGTGGGCGCTATCGTTGTCATATACTCCCCCGTCGCCCCAGCGACGTGGTTTATTGATTAAGCATTTCTGACGAACCTTGCCACAAAGAAACCGTCCAGCCCGCCTTGTTCTGCCAGCATGGGCGGCATGGTGCGAACATGTCCATTGGCGTTAGCCGTCACCCCAGCGGGTAACTCTGCGGCGGTCGCGGGCATTATTGTATATTCGGGATGCCGCGCCATAAATGCCTCGGCTTGCGCCTCGCCCTCATGCGGCTCCAGCGAGCAAGTGGCGAATACCAAAGTGCCACCCGGTTTGACCCATTCCGCCGCGCGGTCCAACATCGCGCTTTGAATCGCGGCCAAGTTATTGATTGCCTTCAAGTCGATGCGCTGCAACACATCGGGGTGCCGCCGCATTGTGCCCGTTGCGCTGCATGGCGCGTCCAACAAAATTGCATCGAACGGCTGTGATGGTTTCCAATCCATGACATCGGCGTTGA
>CAIPUN010000040.1 GCA_903868245.1 uncultured Sphingomonadales bacterium
AGAGGCTATATTGGCGGCCAAGACCATCGATAATGTTGACCTGTCGGCGGCAGCGGAAATGGGCGAGCAAATCGCAACGGGTCTGCAAATGGGTATTTATTAAAAATCAGCCGAGATGGTCAGCCTTGCGATGCTCGCTCTTGACCCAGCGCACGGTGCCGGATGAGGCGCGCATCACGACACTTTCGGTGGTCACGCGGCCATCGCGCAGGGTCTTCACGCCTTCCAGCAAGGAACCATGGGTCACGCCCGTGGCGGCAAAGATACAGTCACCCTTGGCCAATTCTTCAAGATCGTAGATCTTGTCCAAATCTTCGATGCCCCATTTGCGCGCACGCAGTCGCTCATCATCGTTGCGGAAAAGCAAGCGCCCCTTGAACTGGCCACCCACGCAGCGCAAAGCCGCTGCCGCCAAAACACCCTCTGGCGCGCCGCCGCTGCCCATATAGATATCGACCGTCGTGTCGGGGTTCGTGGTTGCAATTACGCCGGCGACGTCGCCATCGGGGATCAGCATAACACCACAGCCAATTTCGCGCAGTTCAGCGATCATCTTTTCATGGCGGGGCCGGTCAAGCACGCACACAATAAGCTCATGCGGTGGCACGCCTTTTTCGGCGGCAACGGCTGCGACATTTTCGGCCACAGATTTGTTGAGATTGACGATGTTGGGCGAATAGCCAGGGCCAACCGCGATTTTGTCCATGTATACGTCAGGCGCGTTGAGCAAATTGCCTTCTTCTGCCACAGCCAAGACCGCCAGCGCATTGGGGCCCGCTTTTGCGGTAATCGTCGTGCCCTCCAATGGATCGAGCGCAATGTCTATCTTGGGACCAGTGCCAATCGCGGAACCGACTTTTTCACCAATGAAGAGCATCGGTGCTTCGTCTCGCTCGCCTTCGCCGATAACAACCGTTCCATCCATATATAGTTCGTTCAAAGCAGCGCGCATCGCTTCGACAGCGGCTGCATCAGCGGCCTTTTCATCGCCGCGACCAATCAGCTTCGCCGCTGCGATGGCTGCAGCCTCCGTCACGCGCACCATTTCCAAAACAAGGACGCGGTCGAGGATTTGGCTTGCGGTAGTCATTTGAAATTCCTAGCTATCTTTGAATCAAGGGACGCGATCTGGGCACCCTCAACGGAACGAGATTTCGGGGCTTAAATTCCGATAGGGAAGGCGAAGGCCATTGTCGAGATTGCTTATCGCAATTTACATCCTCGTCGCAGCGGCAACGGAGGCTGCGGTGCGGGCGGCTATAAACGTAGATGAATTCGCCGCCGCACAAATCGATCATAACGGACGTTGTGGAACCTGAATAAATCCCAAGCTTACGCCCCCAAAATGTGCATCACCATAGGTTCGCCAAGCAAGCTGTCAGAGCTCGCCAGCGCATCGATGGTGTCATTGATCGCCTGCTCCGGTCCGGCATGTGTGACCATGGCAATCAACGCCGATCCATCGGCACTTGCTTCAGTTTGGATCAGGCTTTCAATCGATAGTCCCGCATCGCGCATGGCTGCCGTGATTTCCGCGAGCACGCCGACCCGGTCCGCCACCAACATGCGCAAATAGGTCTTGCCTATACGGTGCGCCGAGGCTGCGCGCGGAAGCTTTTCAAGCTCAGCCGATGGCATGGAGAATGCAGGGCCGGTTTCCTTACGCGCGATATCAACCAAGTCGGCGACGACCGCGGATGCGGTTGGCTTGTCACCTGCGCCTGCACCTTGAAACAGCAGGCGGCCAGAGAAATTGCCTTCGGCAACAACGGCATTGGTTGCGCCTGTGACATGCGCCAGCGGGTGGCTTAAAGGAACGAGACAAGGTTGAACGCGTTGGAAAATGGTCGAGGATCCATTGTCGCCGTCAATTTCGGCAAGACCGATGAGCCGGATGCGATAGCCCAAGGTTTTGGCCTGTGCGATGTCCGCCGCCAGGATTTTCCGTACGCCGCGTGCTTCGACGCCACCAAAATCAATGACGGAACCAAAGCTGAGCGACGCAAGAATGGAAAGCTTATGTGCGGCATCAATGCCGTCAATGTCGAATGACGGATCGGCTTCGGCAAAGCCCTTAGCCTGCGCATCGGTAAGAACCTGCGCAAAATCTAACCCGTCGCGCTCCATAGTGGACAAGATAAAATTGCAGGTACCGTTAAGGATACCATAGACTCGGTCAATGCGGTTCGCCGCGGCACCATCCCGCAGGCCCTGAATGACCGGAATGCCGCCTGCCACCGCCGCCTCAAATTTGAGCGCGGCTTGCTTGCTTTCGGCCAAAGCCGCAAGTTCGGCACCGTGATGTGCAATCATTGCCTTGTTGGCGGTCACCAAAGCGCGTCCGTTAGACAAAGTTTCACGCGCAAGGGTCAAAGCAGGGCCGTCGGATCCGCCGACAAGTTCGACCACAGCGTCAATGTCTTCAGCGGTCGCAAGCTGCCCCATGTCGTCGACCCAACGATACGGCGACAGATCAACGCCGCGATCTTTCGTCCGGTCACGCGCGGTAATGGCTACAATCTTGATCTCGCGGCCGGCCCTGCGCGCAATAAGCGCTGCATTTTCTTCGATCAGGCGAATGACACCACTGCCCACGGTTCCGAGTCCCGCGAGGCCCACTTTAAGGGGTGCATGACGAACTGCTGTAGACATGGCTAAATGACTTTCTGCCTAGAATCTGTTGAATTTAAGCCGCGCTTAAGTGGAAATTGATAGAAACGCTAGCCCAAGCTTGCGATGCCCACTGGGTGCACGCGCCAAAGACATAAGTCCATCGCAAGGCTGGCGCTGGGACATGGCGTTCGCTAGAGCTGGGATATAAAAGAAATCGGAGCAAAAAAATGCGTGCAGTTGGTATCATCGGGGCGGGTCAAATGGGCGCAGGCATATCGCAAGTGAGTGCTGCTGCTGGCTATCATGTCTATTTATCCGACCTTGACCTTGCCAAGGCCGAAGCAGGCAAAGCGGGCATTGCTAACGCCTTGACACGCCTGGTTGCCAAAGAGAAAATGGGGCAGGCCGAGGCCGACGCATTACTTTCACGCATTGAACCCATCGCTAGCTATGCACCCATGGCGGATGCCGGGTTAATCATCGAGGCCGCGACAGAGCGCGAGGACATTAAGCGCAAGATATTTGAGGCGGTGGGTAAAGTCCTTGGACAACAGGCGGTGCTGGCATCGAACACTTCGTCGATTCCAATCACGCGGCTGGCGCAGGCGTCGCCCGACCCCACACGCTTTATTGGCGTCCATTTCTTCAATCCCGTGCCCGTCATGGGTCTGATTGAAGTCATTCGTGGGCTAGCGACCGCCGACGCCACTGTCGACGTCGTGCGCCAATATGGCGCGGCGCTGGGCAAGCAATTGGTATTTGCCAATGATGCGCCGGGCTTCATCGTCAACCGCGTGTTGATGCCGATGATCAACGAAGCCATCTTTGCGCTTGGTGAAGGCGTGGCCAGCATCCGCGACATCGATACCGCTTGCCAGCTTGGCCTCAATCACCCCATGGGACCGCTGACCTTGGCGGATTTTATCGGGCTCGATACCTGCCTTGAAATCACCAATGTGCTGTTTCAATCGACGGGCGACCCAAAATTCCGTCCTGCGCCCTTGCT
>CAIPUN010000041.1 GCA_903868245.1 uncultured Sphingomonadales bacterium
AGCAGCAAAGCCGATATCACCTAAGTCATTGAAAATATTGGAGCGGGCGAAGGGATTCGAACCCTCGACCCCAACCTTGGCAAGGTTGTGCTCTACCCCTGAGCTACGCCCGCTCTGGCGGTCAGGCATTGAAATCCTGACGGGTGAGGCGCGCCGTTAGCATGGGGTATATCCCCCCGCAAGCCCCAAATGCCGCCTTTTTACGAAAAGAGGGTAAAGCCTGTCTTGTGAAAGACATCGCTTTGCCCACATAGGGGGCGAAACGAATCCTGAAGAATGGAGAATGAACTTGGCAACGATGGGCCTAACCACCGACGAACAAAAAGCCGTTGAGCAATTCCGGACCGACGTTGTCGCGCCGTCGATGGAGCGTTTGGTGATTCTCGATTTCTGGGCTGAATGGTGCGGACCGTGCAAGCAACTGACGCCCATATTGGAAAAGGTTGCGGCCGAATATGCCGATCGCGGCGTGGTGCTGGCCAAGGTCAATGTTGACGAAAATAAGTTTATCGCTTCCCAATTTCAGGTGCGCTCCATTCCAACGGTTTACGCCATATTTCAGGGGCAGCCCGTTGCAGACATGACGCCGGCACGGACGGAACCGCAATTACGGCAAATGCTTGACCAATTGTTAGAGAAACTGCCGATTACCGGTGGGGACGCCGTCACCGACCCTGCTACAGCATTGGCACCGCTTGTAGAAGAGGCCGAGATGCTTTTGGCGCAAGGCAGCGCAGAACAAGCTTATGCCCTGTTTGCCGAAGTGCTTTCGGCACTGCCGGAACATCCCGCCGCTTTGTCCGGGCTAATCCGTGCATTGACCATATTGGGACGTCAGGATGAGGCACAGGCTGTTTTTGATAGCCTCAGCGATGAACTCCGCGCCGACCCAGCCTTGGAAAAGGCGGGATCGGTATTGAGCATAGCAGCCGCAGCCGTTCCGCCAGAAGAATTGGCGCGGTTACAGGCCGCCGTTGCGGCGTCGCCCTATGACAATGCTTTGCGCCTAGATCTTGCCAACGCATTGATTGCAGCAGGCGACCGTGATGGGTCCGCTGAGGCGTTGTTGCATATCATCGCGGCAGACCGCGAATGGAATGACGGCGCGGCCAAGGCGCGGCTCCTCGAAATATTTGCATTGATTGGATTGGAAGACCCATGGGTAGCAGCGACACGCCGAAAATTGTCAGCGATCCTGTTCGGATGACCGCGCAACGGATTTCAATTTTCCCGCTGACTGGCGCGATCATTTTTCCAAGCATGCAACTACCGCTGCATATTTTTGAGCCGCGCTATCGCGATTTGGTGAGCGATTCGCTGGCCCGTGACCGCAAGATAGGGATGATACAACCCAAGGGGCAGGGTAACCACCCCCCCTTGTTCCGCGTTGGCTGTCTCGCGCGGATTCAGGATGTGGAGGCGATGGACGATGGACGGTACAATATCATCCTAGAGGGCGTGCAGCGCTTTTCGGTCATCAAGGAGTTGGATGTCGCCACAAGCTTTCGGCAAGTTGAGGCTGAGTTATGGGATGAAGATGAAATGGGCGAAACGCTTTCGCTCGCCGAACGGGCGTCGATAGAAATAGAATCGCGCCGCTTTGCCGAATCGCAAGGGTATAACGTCGATTGGGCGGCCGTTTCGCAATTGGACGATTATTCGTTGGTCAACGCCATTGCCCAAATTGCTCCATTTGATTTTGCCGCAAAGCAAGCCTTGTTGGAAGCGCGCGGGCTATCCGACCGTTCAGACACTATTGTGCAGTTGATGCAGTTTTTCGGACGCCATAGCGGTTCCGACGACCGCGTAACGCTTCAATAATCAGCCCAGAAAGCTCGCTCGCACGCCATCGATGACAAATTGCGCAGCCAATGCCGCAAGCAGCACACCCAACAATCGCGTGATCACGGCTTCGGCATTTGCACCCAGAACGCGCATGATTGGCCCCGCCGCGAGCAGCGCCAACAAAGTCAGGACAAGCACAGTTCCTAGTGCCGCCAAAATGACACTAGCCCGGTCAAAACCGGTATTTTGCGACATGAGCAACATGACCGAAGCAATGGACCCTGGCCCTGCGATCATCGGCATGGCCATCGGAAATACCGACACATCCTCGATTTCGGGCGTGTCGATGATTTTTTGCGCGCGCTCCTCGCGCCGTTCCGTCCGCTTTTCAAAAACCATATCGATAGCGATTAAGAATAGCATGATGCCGCCTGCGATTCGGAAGCTGTTCAATTCGATATGCAACGCGCCCAGCAATTGTTCGCCGAACAGAGCAAAAACCAGCAATATAGCGGATGCGACTATGACGGCACGCAACGCCATATTGCGGCGCTGCGCCGCATTGGCGCCCTTGGTTAGGCTCGCGTAAATCGGTGCACAACCCGGCGGGTCGATCACTACGAAAAAGGTGATGAAGGCCGAAAGAAAGAGTTCAATCATGATGGCGATGCAACCTCATCCATGATGACGGTCTCGGTCGTTGCACCGTTCCATACTGTAACCTCGACTGTCCGCGCACCATTGGCTTGGACTATATATCTGTAGCTCAAGGATTGATCGCGGGCGTACCCAGTTTTCATCGTTGCGCCCTGCGGCGGGGCAATAAATGTCGCGGGCGCGGCGCCTTTACAACTGGCTAGCTTTGTCTCAATCATCTCTTTTGGCGCACGTGGTGCGTTAAGAGTATCTTCATGATGCAGCACCCATTTCCAGTCCCCGTCGCCGCGCGCATTTTTCTCAATATATTGCCAGATGGTGGTGAAATAGCCGACGCTGCCATCCGGTCTCTCCCACGCGCCCGTCGTTACGCCCGTTTTGCCATCACAGGACATGATCGCCTTATGTGGTTGCCATTTTGCCGGTGTGGTCGGGTCTGCCTTGCCCTTCAGCCATTCGAGCGCAAGTGCGGGTTGCGGCACAAAAAGCACGGCATCCTTGCCAGCGGTTTCACGGAAAGCGGTCCATTGCCCCTTTTGTTGGGCAAGCTGATTAAAGCCAATATTTGCCGCGATAATCGCGCTTGGGTTAGCGATTTTGGGCTGAAAATCATAGAATTCCCGGCTTGGCGATGCCGCGCACGCCGAAAGCGCGGCGGCAGCAAGAAGGACAGGAAATGCTTTCATCGCGTCAAATTCCTTCTGGTGAGGCAACTCCTGCACGGCGGTGCGCGGCCACCAATGTATTGCGCAACAGACATGCAATGGTCATAGGCCCGACCCCGCCCGGGACGGGCGTTATGGCACCTGCATGTCGTAACGCGTCGTCATAGGCAACGTCGCCAACCAAGCGACCTTTGCTTTGGCCTGCCTCGGGCTCCACACGGTTGATGCCAACATCAATCACCACTGCGCCGGGTTTCAGCCAATCGCCGGTTACCATCTCCGCGCGGCCAACGGCCGCCACAACGATGTCTGCGCGGCGCACAACATCTGGCAAATCCTGCGTTCGACTATGCGCGATAGTCACGGTGCAATTTTCGGCCAACAGCAATTGGGCCATCGGCTTCCCGACAATGTTCGACCGCCCAATGACCACGGCATTTTTGCCGGACAGGTCGCCCATATGGTCCTTCAGCAGCATTAAGCAGCCAAGCGGCGTGCACGGTACAAACGCTTCTTCACCTACCGCGAGACGCCCTGCATTGACGACATGAAAGCCATCAACATCCTTGCCCGGGTCAATCGCGGCGATCACGGCCTTATCATCCATATGCGATGGCAAAGGCAATTGTACCAATATGCCATCAACGGCGGCATCCGCGTTGAGCGTCTCAACAAGTGCGATGAGTTCGCCTTGCGACACCGACGCGGGCAAACGATGTTCGAAGCTGTTCATGCCCGCTTCGACCGTCGCCTTCTTCTTGGACCCCACATATACTTGGCTGGCCGGATCTTCACCCACCAGGACAACGGCAAGGCCGGGCTTGCGCGCCGTTAATCCGACAAAGCTTTCAACGGCAGCGGCCACGCGCTGACGCAATTGCGCAGCAAATGCCTTGCCATCAATGATAACTGCATTGCTCACATGCCCGCCGCAGAAATATCATTGGCCACACCCACCAAGAGCATCTGCAATATGCGCAGACCGATCAATAACACCATCGGCGAAAAATCAATCATGCCAGTGTCCGGCATGATTTTGCGGATAGGTTTCAGAAACGGATCTAAAATAACCGAAAGCGCGTGCCAGATGGAGGCGACGATGTTGTTCGATAGGCTGACGACGTTAAACGAAATCAACAAACTGAGGATGAATTGAACGATGACAACGGTCGACAGGATCGTCATCAAATATCCAATAATGGAAATAAGCGCGAGAAGCATGAAATTCTCCGGAAAAGTGTGTTGCAGCAATTAGCCGAGGCTGCGCGCTGTATCAACTGCCCAAAACAGCTTAGGCCTTAGTTTACTTGTGAATCAGCGTTCCCGCACCCTTTACGGTGAACATTTCGATCAACATGGCATGGCTGGTGCGGCCATCGAGGATAACCGCCGCATCCACACCTGATTGCACGGCATCGACGCATGTTTGGATTTTAGGGATCATCCCGCCGCTAATCGTGCCGTCATTTTGCAATTCCGCAATCGCCGCAGGGTCAAGGTCGGTTAACAACTCGCCCGATTTGTTCAATACGCCGGCAACGTCCGTCAAAAGGAAAAGCCGCGAGGCTCCCAGCGCGCTCGCAACCGCGCCAGCCATGGTGTCAGCATTGATGTTATAGGTATGGCCATCTGCACCAACGCCAATCGGCGCGATCACAGGTATCATGCCCGCCGCACTAATCGTATCGATAATGCTGCGGTCAACGGTGGTCGGTTCGCCGACAAAGCCCAGGTCGATGTTGCGTTCGATGTGGCTGTCAGGGTCTTTGTGCGTGCGCTGAACCTTGGTGGCGGTAACGAACCCGCCATCCTTGCCCGATATGCCAAGCGCCTTGCCACCAGCGGCGTTAATCCAGCCAACCAGTTCCTTGTTAATCGCGCCCGATAGCACCATCTCTGCAATCTTTGCGGTTTCAGCATCGGTAACGCGAAGGCCATCGATAAATTCGCTTTCGACACCCAATTTCTTGAGCATTGCGCCAATTTGCGGTCCGCCGCCATGCACAACAACGGGGTTGATGCCGACGGCCTTTAACAACACCACATCGTCCGCAAAGTCACGCGCCAGGCTGGCATCACCCATCGCATGCCCGCCATATTTAACGACAAAGGTTTTGCCCGCATAACGCTGCAGATAAGGCAGCGCTTCGGTTAGCGTTTCGGCCTTGGCGAGATTTGCTGGATCAATTGTCATGCGCACCAACTGCTTTGGCGTCTGTGCCGTCCAGTCTATGGCCGTAGCGCACAAAGAAAGTGATGAGCAATGGCACCATGATCATGCTCAGCACGACCTTCGCCAGCATTTGGCCGAACAGCAAGTCCGTGATCGGGAACACGCCGTAAAAGGCAATGCTGACGAACAATAAGGTATCAATTATCTGTGATAACACGGCGGCGATGGCACCGCGCAACGCGACATATTTACCCACGGTGTTTTTCAGACGATCAAATAGATAGACGTTGAGCATTTGCGAAACGCCATAAGCGACAATGCCTGCGATCCATATACGCGGCGTCTGCCCCATCATGGTGTTGAACGCATCCAGATATTTGTCATCCATCTTCGGTGATGGCGGGAGCGAAAGCACCAGCAACGCGAGCAATATCGAGGCGATAAGTGGGATGAAGCCATATTTGACCAAGCGATCCGCAACAGCCTTGCCGTGTAAGGCTGCTACTGCGCTGGAAAGGATGACCAGCAAAAGAAACGGAAAGATGCCCGCCTCTACCGCCAGCGGCCCTAAAGAAACTTGTTTATTTCCAAGCACGCCAGCAATGCACACCATGCCGCCATAAATGATTGAAAACATGAAAAGCGATTTCGGGATGCCTCCCTCGGTCGCGCGTAATGTGGTCTGTTTAGTCATCCAAAACTG
>CAIPUN010000042.1 GCA_903868245.1 uncultured Sphingomonadales bacterium
CGCCAGCAATGCACACCATGCCGCCATAAATGATTGAAAACATGAAAAGCGATTTCGGGATGCCTCCCTCGGTCGCGCGTAATGTGGTCTGTTTAGTCATCCAAAACTGACTAGCGTCTAATTTTATTGGCGCAAGACTAAGGATGGCGCTAGGTTATATAGGGAAACATAAAATGCCGTCGCGCTGGACATTTTTTCAGCGCCTTAATTCTCACAGGGCTCGGAATAAGGTCCTGAAACGAAATTTAGGGTGACGGTTTTCGGGGAAGTTATACATGCAGATTTTAATGAGCATCGCGGGCATGATTGTCATTTTGGCGATTGCGGTTTTGCTGTCGTCCAATCGTCGTGCGATCAAGTTCCGTGTGGTCGGTGCGGCTTTTGCCCTGCAGGCAAGTCTTGCGGCGTTGGTATTGTACACTTCATGGGGCAAGGTTGCGCTGAATGCGGCCTCCACTGGCGTTTCCAATTTGCTTGGCTATTCGGCCAAAGGCACCCAGTTCATCTTTGGTCCGCTGGCCTCTCCCGAAATCGGCGGTAACAGCTTTGCGATTGCCGCCTTGCCCGTCATCATCTTTTTCGCGTCGTTAATTTCGATCCTCTATTATCTGGGCATCATGCAATATGTGATCCGATGGATTGGTGGCGGGTTACAAAAAATTACCGGCATCTCCAAAGTCGAGAGCCTATGCGCCGCCGCCAATATTTTCGTTGGTCAGTCGGAATCGCCATTGGTCATTCGGCCTTATCTCGCCGGGTTGAAACCGGAACAATTATTCTGCGTCATGACCGTTGGCATGGCGGGCGTTGCCGGCACCATATTGGCGGCTTATGCGTCGATGGGCATTCGCATTGATTATCTGCTCGCTGCAGCCTTCATGTCTGCCCCCGGCGGCATATTGATGGCCAAAATTATGATGCCCGATGTCCCGCCAGTTGTTTTGGCCGAGGGCGACCCGGCATTGGCCAACCCGCATCCCAATGAGGAGCCGGAAATGACGCATGATGATGGGGAAGAAAAACCTGCCAACATCATCATGGCCGCGGCCCAAGGTGCTCAAACCGGCGTCAAGCTGGCGGTGGCTGTAGGTGCCATGGTTCTTGCCTTCGTTGCCTTGGTGGCATTAGCAAACGGCATATTAAGTGGCATTGGCGGCTGGTTCGGCCTGCCAGGATTAAGTTTTCAGCAGATTGTCGGCTATGTCTTTGCACCAATCATGTTCTTGCTTGGCGTGCCATGGCATGAGGCCATTCAGGCTGGCGGATTATTTGGTACTAAGGTCGTCCTGAATGAATTTGTGGCGTTTATAGACTTAGGCGCACTGAAGGACTTGTCCGCACCTACCGTCGGAATCGCCACCTTCGCCCTGTGCGGATTTGCCAATTTCAGCTCCATCGCGATCCAGATGGCCGTCACCGGAAGCCTTGCGCCCAATCAACGTCCTATGATTGCAAAGCTGGGTCTCAAAGCGCTGGCCGCAGGTTCTTTGTCGAACCTGATGAGTGCTGCGCTGGCGGGACTGTTTCTGTCGCTGACCTAATCAGCTTTCGCCAGCCGCGCGCTTGAGTTCGTACAATAGGTCCAGCGCCGCGCGTGGGCTGAGCGCATCGATGTCGAGATCGGTCAGCTTCTCACGCAAGGCGTCAACCTTCGCCTCGGCGGCGTCGATAGCAGCGCTGAACAAGGGCAAGTCGCCCAGCCCCGCGGCAAGGCCGCCGGTTTCTGCGCGTCCTTTTTCGAGCTTGGCAAGCACGGAACTGGCGCGCGCCACAACTTGCGGCGGAAGACCGGCAAGCTTTGCCACCGCAATGCCATAGCTGCGGTCGGCAGGCCCATCCGCAAGCTCATGTAAAAGCACCAAATCGCCCTTATACTCTTTCGCACGCACATGGTGCAGCGACAGCGCATCAAGGCTGTCCGCCAACCGCGTCAGTTCGTGATAATGCGTTGCGAACAGGCAGCGGCAGCGGTTGGTTTCGTGAATGCCCTCCACCACTGCCCAAGCAATGGCCAGGCCGTCATAGGTCGATGTGCCGCGCCCAACTTCATCCAATATGACGAAGCTGCGTTCGGTCGCTTGGGCAAGAATGGCCGCGGTTTCGACCATTTCGACCATGAAGGTTGACCGCCCTCGGGCCAAATTGTCCGATGCACCAACGCGGCTGAACAATCGGTCGACAAGGCCAAGCCGCGCCGAGGTCGCAGGGACATAGCTGCCCGCCTGCGCCAGCAAAACGATCAGCGCATTCTGCCGTAAAAAGGTAGATTTTCCGCCCATGTTAGGGCCGCTGACCAGCCATAACCGCTTTTCAGGCGACAAGGTGCAGTCATTGGCGATGAACCGGTCGCCTGACTTTGCCAGCGCGCTTTCGACGACGGGATGGCGCCCACCTTGTATCTCAAGGCAAGGATGCGCCGCAAAAACTGGGTGGCACCAATTGCTTTCCGCCGCGCGTTCGGCGAGCGCAGCAGCAACGTCAATGCGCGCCAGGGCATCCGCGCTTATGGCAATGGCATCGCGGCGGGATAATGTCAGCGCAATCAGCTCTTCCAAATGCGCCGCCTCAGCTGCCAGCGCATGGCCTCCAGCTTGTGTGATGCGGACAGCTTCTTCATGCAATTCCGGCGAATTGAAACGCACCGCCCCTGCCATTGTTTGCCGATGGGTGAATCCTGTGCCGGGGGCCATCAACGCATCGCCATGCTTGGCAGGCACCTCGACAAAATAGCCAAGAACGGCGTTGTGCCGTATTTTGAGCGCGGATATGCCTGTTGCATCGCGATAGCGCGCTTCCAATTGTGCGATCGCTTGTCGCCCATCGCGCCCTGCCACCCGCAGCATATCCAACGCGGCGTCATAACCCTCGGCGATATAGCCGCCTTGTGTCGTGTCGGTGGGCGGCGACGCAACCAAAGCGCGCGCCAGCAAATCCACCATATGGCCATGACCATCCAACGCGGGCAAAAGCTGATCCAGCAGTTCTGGCCGGTCCGCCATCGCGCCCAGACGTTCGCGCAATGCCCGCGCCGCATCCAACCCGTCACGAATCTGCCCCAAATCCCTTGGGCTACCCCGTCCCGCCACCACCCGGCCAAGTGCGCGCGCAATATCGGGCAACTGCCGCAATGCCGCGCGAACAGCATCGCGGGTTAATGGCGCGTCATGGAACCATTGCACCAGCGACAGACGCGCTTCGATCTTTGCCTTATCCATCAAGGGTGCAGCAAGGTCAGATGCCAGTTGCCGCGCACCTGCTCCCGTGATTGTGCGATCAACCTCGGCCAGCAATGACCCGGTGCGTCCACCTTTGCTGGCGCTGTTAATCTCCAGACTGTCGCGCGTCGCCTGATCAATCAAAAGATGTTCATGCACCTCGCGGCGGATGGGGAGCTTTAGGAAAGGCATTTTGCCCTGTCCGGCATGCGCGAGATAAGAAATCAGGCCGCCGGCCGCCGCCTGCTCCGCACGCGTGACAGGGCCAATATTATCAAGCGTGCTGAGCGCAAAATGCTGCCGCAACAGATCGGCGCCAACAGCGCTGTCAAAATCAGCCCGAGGCCGCGTGATCGCGCCCGGCATTTCTGTGAAACCGTCAGGCACAACCAACTCGCTGGCAGAAAGCCGCGCCAACTCCGCCTCAAGCGCGCCACCTGACACCGTCACCAGTTCAAAATAGCCCGTCGAAATATCTGCGGCGGCAACACCAAAAAGCTCTCCGACCTGCGCAACCGCCACGAGCATGTTGGACGCCCAGCTATCCAACAGGCTATCTTCGGTCAGCGTCCCTGCGGTCACAAAGCGCACAATGTCCCGCGTGACCAACGTTTTTCCTCCACGCGCCTTAGCCGCCTCGGGACTCTCGGTTTGTTCGGCAATCGCGACGCGATGCCCGGCCTTAATCAACCGCGCCAAATAACCTTCGGCCGCATGTACAGGCACACCGCACATGGGGATTGGTTGGCCGTCATGTTCGCCGCGCGAGGTTAAAGCGATATCCAGCGTCGCTGCCGCCGCACGTGCATCGTCAAAGAATAATTCGAAAAAATCACCCATGCGGTAAAACAGCAGGCAATCACCGGCCTTGGCCTTCAGGCCCAAATATTGCACCATCATGGGTGTCGGTGTGTTGTCCCCCGCCATAAACAATGTGTTAGCGAAGCCCGTCGGGCGGGGCAATGCTTGCCCTTGCGTAAGCAGCGCGTTAGGGCTGAAATATTGAAGATAAATGGTCAGGGCCAAGAATGAACGATAGCGACGTCCAAATCACCCCGCAGGAAGCGCTCGATTTCCATGCGCAAGGACGCCCGGGGAAAATCGAAATCGTGGCGACCAAGCCTATGGCGACTCAGCGCGACCTAAGCCTTGCTTATTCACCCGGCGTCGCTGTGCCCGTGCAGGCCATTTATGATAATCCTGCAGCAGCTTATGATTACACCGCCAAAGGCAATTTGGTCGCCGTCATTTCTAATGGGACCGCTATTCTCGGGATGGGAAATTTGGGCGCCTTGGCATCAAAGCCAGTGATGGAAGGCAAGGCGGTTTTGTTCAAACGCTTCGCCGACGTCGACTCCATCGACATCGAAGTGAATACCCAAGATGCGCAGCGTTTCATTGACGCGGTTGAATTGTTGGAGCCAACCTTTGGCGGCATCAATTTGGAAGATATTGCCGCACCGGATTGCTTCATCATTGAACAAACATTGAAAGAACGGATGAACATCCCTGTGTTTCATGATGATCAGCATGGCACGGCGATCATTGCCGCTGCAGGATTGATCAACGCATGCGAACTTACCGGAAAGTCGCTAAAAGACATTAAAGTTGTTTGCAACGGCGCTGGCGCGGCCGCAATTGCCTGCACTGAGCTGATCAAGGGCATGGGTGTGCCGCACAATAATGTGATCATGTGCGACCGGACAGGCGTCATTTATCAGGGCCGGACCGAAGGCATGGACCAATGGAAATCGGCGCATGCTGCAAAAACAACCGCCCGTAGCCTCGCAGAAGCCATTGTCGGCGCAGATGTATTTCTAGGGCTTTCGGCGGCCAATGCCTTGAGCGCCGATATGGTGAAATCCATGGCCGATCAACCAATCATCTTTGCCATGGCAAATCCTGACCCTGAAATTTCCCCGCCTGTGGCGCGGGCTGCGCGACCGGATGCGATTATCGCAACGGGCCGGTCGGATTTCCCAAATCAGGTCAACAATGTCCTGTGTTTCCCCTTCTTGTTCCGTGGCGCTTTAGATGTGCGGGCGACCACCATCAATGAACCGATGAAGATTGCCGCCGCACATGCGCTGGCACAACTGGCGCGCGAAACTGTGCCCGAAGAAGTGGCGGCGGCTTATGGCGGCCTCATGCATAAATTCGGCCGCGATTATATCATCCCGTCGCCGTTCGACCCGCGGCTGATGGAAATCGTCGCTTCCGCAGTTGCCAAAGCCGCGATGGTTTCGGGTGTCGCGCAAAAGCCTATTGCGGATATGAACGCCTATCGCGCCAGCCTGCGCGCACGGCAGAACCCGACAACTTCGGCGCTCACGCAAGTTTATGAGGCGGCGCGCGCGAAACCCAAGCGCGTCATTTTCGCCGAAGCCGAAGAAGATGTGGTCGTCCGCGCCGCCGTCCAGTTTAAGCAGGATGGTTATGGCGTTCCGGTTCTTATTGGCCGCGATGCCCGCGTGACCGAGAAGCTGATGGAGCTGGGGGCTAACCCCGATGATTATGAAATCCACAACAGCGTCACAAGCCCGCTCGTCGAAAAAATGGTCGACCGGCTGTATAGCCGCCTGCAACGCCGCGGCTATCTGCGCCGTGATATTCAGCGGATGGTCAACCGAGACCGCAATATCTTTGGCGCGTTACTCCTGCAAATGGATCAGGCAGACGCAATGATCACCGGCGTCACCCGCACCTTTGGCCAAACATTGCGCGAACTGCGCCGTGTACTTGACCCGAAAAAGGATGCGGTACCCTTTGGTGTTCACGTCATGGTGGGCAAAACACACACAGTGTTTATTGCCGATACCACCGTCAACGAACGTCCAAGCGCCGAGGAACTCGCGCATATCGCCGAGAAGACCGCTGGTGTTGCCCGCCGCATGGGCCATGTCCCGCGCGTTGCGTTTTTGTCCTTTTCAACCTTCGGCAATCCTGCAGGAACCTGGCTCAACAATATCCGCGATGCCGTTGCCATATTGGACGCCCGTCGACCCGATTTTGAATATGAAGGCGACATGCCGCCGGATGTTGCATTGAACCCGGCGCTGATGAAAAACTACCCATTCTGCCGCCTATCTGGCCCTGCGAATGTTTTGATCATGCCAGGTCTTCAGTCGGCAAACCTTTCGGCCAAGTTGCTACGGGAATTGGGCGGGGATCAGGTCATTGGCCCGATGCTGCTGGGTATCGAACGGCAGGTGCAAGTCGCAACCATGGCGTCAAGCACAAGCGATCTTGTGACGCTTGCTGTGTTGGCGGCTGCAGGGATTGCGGAGTAGCGAACGCCCTTCTGAACGCTTTTTACACGGCACGCCTTTGGCGTCAGACCTATAAGCAGTGGGGAGACTGCTAAAGACTTAGTTCGGGCTGTTCGGCGTCGCGCCTTGACCACTACCGGCGCCCACGGCACCGATATTACCGAAAATTTCTTCAAAGAAGCTTGTCTCCCGACCCAATGTCGGCGTTTTATCACCTTCGGGGCTGATCTTCGAAATCAATTCCGTGCCCGTTTGAGAGATCGACGCGACATTACCTGCGGCGTCGAAACGAACCTTTAGGACAAATTGCTGGTCGGCCTTTGGCTGCGAAAACGCCAATTGCTTGGCGTCACGCGAATAATAATACCAATCATTCTGGTCAAACTGGCCGACAAAGGTTGGGCGGCCAAGCGATGCCTGCACCGATTCCTTATTATCGACACCCGGCTGAACCGAACTCAGCAAAGTCTGATCACCAATATAGCCTTGGTGCGAACGCAGCCGCGTGCATCCCGTGGACACAGTCAATGCGGCAATCAATGTTGCAAGACCGGCAATTTGCGACATGCGCATAGACTTCTCCGCTAATCCACTAAACTTGGGCCTTTGCCATTGCATCC
>CAIPUN010000043.1 GCA_903868245.1 uncultured Sphingomonadales bacterium
CTTTGCGCCCTTGCCCAAATGCGCTTTTTTGGTTTCGACGAAGTTGCCGATCTTGGCTTTTTCTTCCAGCAATGTTCCTGGCCGGAGCCGCGCAAAGGGGCCGACTTCGCAACCGCTGCTGATGATAGCACCCTCAATATGGCTGTTTGCGCGGATTTTGACATTATCGGCGATGCTAACGCCGGGACCGAAGAAGACATTGGGTTCAATCAGGACATCGCGGCCAAGCTGCGTATCCCAGGCAAACCAGACCGTTTCCGGCGCAACCAATGTGGCGCCATCATCCATCGCTTGCGCGCGGCGGCGCTGCTGCCAAGCTTGCTCCATCTCCGCCAATTGCGCGCGACTGTTGATGCCCGCAACATCAAAGGGTTCGGTGGTGACGGCGACACAAATCCGCCCATCTTCATTGGCGATGTTGACAATATCAGTGAGATAAAATTCCTTCTGCGCATTGTCGTCCGTCACGCGGTCGAGCAAGCCGAACAGGTCACGCGCCTTGACCGCCATCAGGCCGGAATTGGACAGCTTTACCGCTTTTTCCGTCTCGGTTGCGTCCTTTTGCTCGACCATCTTAATGATACGGCCATCTTCGACGATGACACGGCCATAGCCGGTTGGGTCTTCGGGTTCGAACGCCAGCACGACCACCGCCGGCGCATCAGGCGCATTGAGCCGCGCGACCATTGTCTGCATCGTGGCCGTCGGCACGAAGGGCACATCGCCATACAGGATGAGGACATCGCCATCAAACCCCGCCAAAGCATTTTGGGCCTGCTGCACCGCATGGCCCGTGCCAAATTGGGGCTCTTGCACCGCAAGCTCTGCCGAACCTGCCAGAGCCGCTTCCAGTTGATCCTTGCCGCTGCCAACCACCACAACCTTCTTGGTAGGGTTTAAGGCGTCGACGGATGCCGTTAAATGCATGAGCATCGGGCGTCCGGCAATGGGATGCAGCACCTTATGCAGGTCGGATTTCATGCGCGTGCCTTTGCCCGCGGCGAGAATGATGGCAGCTAATTCAGTCATAAACATTACCATGCCAGCAAATTGTTGCGGTTTCCAGAACAACACTTCAAGGACACCGACATATTATAGTCCGTTCGCGCTGAACCCAATCGAAACATACATAAATAGTTGGAGAGCCTGGCTTGAAATTTCCTTTCGACATAATCGGCTTCGACCTTGACGGTACTTTGGTGGACACAAGCGGCGATCTGACCGCTGCGGTCAATCATGTGCTGGGTAGCGTGGGTAGGCCGCTGCTCTCGCCAGAAACAGTGAAGCAATATATTGGCGGCGGCGCAAAGCTGATGCTGCAACAGGGTTTGGAAGCGACAGGCGGCATTCCCGACAATGATTTCAAACCGCTCTATCGCCAGATGCTGACCTATTACGAAGCCCATGTCTGCGTGCATAGCCGCCCATTCGATGGCGCGTTGGCGCTGCTGGATGCGCTTGATGCTATGGGTGTGCGTTATGCCGTTGTGACCAACAAGTTTGAGAGCCTTGCGGTCAAATTGCTCACCGACCTGAACTTGGCGCACCGCATGGGATGTATTTTGGGTGCAGATACCTTGGGCAAGGAAAATGCCAAACCCTCGGGCGCACCGATTTTTGAAATGATCAAACGCTGTGGCGGCGGACGGGCGGCGTATATCGGCGATTCCATATACGATATGATGGCCGCGAAGAATGCCAACATCCCGAGCGTGGCCGTCAGCTTCGGTTTTTTGCATGGGCCGGTAGAGGATATGGGCGCAGACGCAATCATTGATCATTTCGACGAATTGCTTGATTGCCTAAAACGGATGGCATCGAATTAATGTGCGCAGAGGCATAAGGGGCGCCGGGCAGACTGTATTTTCCCATTGCCGTTGCTTGCACCAAATCGCTGTGTCTATATGTGTGGCGATCTCACAGGAATTGCAGCAGGGTACAAAGTGAACAGTTGGTTGTCTCCCCGCATAATTGTTGCATTTGCCTTGGCACTTGTCGGTGCCATTTTCGCTGACCAAATGACGGGTTCTGCCGAGCGCATTCTCGTCATTTTCGTGTCAATGTTGATAGCATTGTTCATTGTCGCTGATCCGCATGACCGCGAAGATGTGCCTGAGGAGACCGTTAAGCCAACGGCATCGGATACAGAAGTTCCGGCGATTAGTTCACATCCACAGTTACAGGCATTTATCGATTCGTCCGCCGATGCCATATTGATGGTTGAAAATGCGCGGGTAACCGCCGCCAACCAAGTTGCGCTGCGCTTGCTTGGCACCAATATTGTTGGCCAAAATGTGCGTATGGCGTTCCGTCACGCTGGCGCGATTGAGCGACTGTCCGACCCGGATGCCCAGCATAGCGGCCACCCGATTCGGCTCACCGGCATTGGCCAGAAGAACCAATTATGGGACATGCGGATTCAGACCATGGGTCCATCGCAGAAAATTGTGCATCTGGCCGACCGCAGCGGAACACAGGCCGCTGAAAAAATGCGCGTCGATTTTGTCGCCAACGCTAGCCACGAATTGTTGACACCGCTGGCTGCTATCAAGGGCTTTATTGAAACACTGGATGATCCAGCAGCGGGTGATGACGCCGCTACGCGTGGCCGGTTTCTAGGCATCATGGCCACGGAGACCGACCGGATGCAGGCGTTGGTTCGCGATCTGATGTCACTGAGCCGGATTGAGGCCGAAAAATATGATCCGCCGCAAACGCCAGTCGATTTTTCTGACATCGTCATGGAAACAGTTGACCAGTTACGCAACAGCCAAAAGGATCGTGGTACAGATATTGTGATTGATGTGACCGCGGACTTGCCGTCTGTCATGGGAGATGCAGGACAATTGCGCCAATTGGCGAGCAACATTTTGAACAATGCTCTCAAATATGGTCGCGCTGGAACGCCCGTGACGGTTTTGTTGGGGCGCTCGCGATCCGGCGCGATGATCAATTTCTCCGTAACGGATGTGGGCGACGGCATTGCCCCTGAACATTTACCGCGCCTGACGGAGCGTTTTTATCGGGTAGATTCGGGGAGAAGCCGCTTGGTTGGAGGAACCGGACTTGGCCTAAGTTTGGTCAAACATATTATTGATCGGCATCGCGGCCATTTGGAAATACGCAGCACAATCGGAAAAGGCACGACAGTTGCGGTCTTGTTGCCCGTCGTCCCCACCGGACCGTCATAATATTGTAACACAATAGTCATCTATCAGCCATCTGGATCGTCTAGGGGGATATCAAGTGCGGTTCGAACTGCGCCAAATCCAATATGGAGACAGCCAATATGTTGAAAAAAATTTCGCTCATTGCCGTAAGTGCACTCGCCCTTTCGGCATGTAATGACCAAGCCAGCACGGGCGGCGCTGCCGGTGGTTCGCGTCAGGAAATACGGATTGTGGGTTCCTCGACCGTGTTCCCATTTGCAAAGGCCGCATCAGAGGCATTTGCAAAGGCAGATCCATCGCGCAAATCACCCGTGCTTGAATCGACTGGAACCGGCGGCGGCATTGAACAATTCTGCAAAGGCGTTGGCGCAGATACGCCAGACATCGCCAACGCATCGCGTCGTATGAAAAAGAGCGAGTTTGAAAACTGCCAGAAAAATGGCGTGACCGACATTGTTGAAATTCAAGTCGGTATTGATGGTCTTGCGCTCGCGCAATCCAACAAGGGTGTGAAGTTCGCTCTGTCGACCGAAGATGTTTATAAGGCGCTTGCTGCCAATCCTTTTGGCAAGCCACAGACCGCCAAGCTTTGGTCGGATGTGAACCCTGCCCTGCCGAAATTACCTATTTCGGTTTATGGCCCGCCCACGACTTCCGGCACGCGCGATTCATTCCATGAGCTGATCATGGAGTCAGGCTGCAAGACCGATGCCGCGACTAAGGCGCTGAAAGACAGCGACGAAGATAAATATAAGGCAATATGCACCGAAGTACGCACCGACGGTGCGTTCAAGGAACAGGGTGAAAACGACAATCTGATTGTACAGAAGCTCAGCTCAAACCCGAATATGATCGGTATCTTCGGCTACAGCTATATGGAAGAAAATGCATCGAAGGTGCATGGCATCAGTATGAATGGGGTAAACCCAACGATCGCCACGATTTCCGACGGCAGCTACCCCGGCGCGCGCAAGATGTTCATTTATGTGAAGAAGGCGCATGTCGATAAAATTCCGGGCATCAAGGATTTTGTCCTCGAATTTCTTAAGGGTGGTTTAGTTGGCGGTTATCTGACCAAATTGGGTATGATCGCATCTAGCGATGCCGATTACAAAGCGGCCAGTGATGCTGCTAACGCCCTAACCGCAATGACGGGCGCTGATTTGAAATAAAACTGAAACACTCATGGCGTCTATGGGCTTGGATCGAATCTTTGTTTGATCCAGGCCTTTGCTGTAGCAAGGCGCTGTGTATGGCCAGTTCCGAATCATCTGGCCCAGAGGAGCATAGTTAAGTTTATGACTGGAACGGCATTGCTCTTCCTTGTCCTTGGTCTCGGCCTTATTGGCTGGATTTCTGGGCGCGCGCGCGCGGCTACGTTTGTGCGCAGTGCAAAATCTGGGCCGCGCGGTACCGTTAACAGCCTGCCTTATTATCACGGCTGGTTTGTAGCGATCTGCGCCATCGCCCCTGCACTTGCTTTCATGTTCGTTTGGCAGTCAATTTCCCCGTCATTGGTCACCAACATGGTGCTGTCGGCCCCTGCGGCTGCCGATTTGCCGCAAGAAGGTTTCGCGCGCGCTGCGATCTTGTCGGAAGCGCGGGCTATTGCACAAGGTTTCCAAACCGCGGCTTTTCAAGGTGGTAGCGAAAAGCTGGTCCCATTATACAAAAACGCATTATCTTATTATAAATGGATTGGCGTTGCCGCGACATTATTGCTGCTTTTCGCCGGCGGCGCGTTTGCGTTCACCCGCATAAAGCCCGACTTCCGCGCGCGCAGCAAGGTCGAACGCGTTGTGATGTTCGGCTTGCTGGTCGCATCCTTGATTGCAATTCTCACGACACTCGGCATTTTTGCCTCGTTGATATTTGAATCCTGGCGTTTCTTCTCGATGGTCTCGCCATTTGAATTTTTGTTTGGCACCGAATGGAATCCCAAATCGACTGTGACGCCCGGCGCGGACAATGGTTATGGCGCGATTCCCTTATTTTGGGGCACTATTTTCATTGGTGCAATCATCGCGATGATCGTTGCCATTCCGCTGGGCTTGATGAGTGCCATTTTCTTGACGCAATATGCGTCCGCGACAGTGCGTAAATGGATGAAGCCAATTCTCGAAATTCTAGCAGGCGTGCCAACCGTGGTATATGGATATTTTGCCGCGTTAACGGTGGCCCCTGCGGTGCGTGACTTTGCCGTCATGCTTGGCGTCAGTAATGCTGCGTCCGACAATGCCTTGGCCGCTGGCATCGTCATGGGCGTCATGATTATTCCATTGGTATCTTCCATGTCCGACGATAGCATCGCCGCCGTGCCTAGCGCGATGCGCGATGGCAGTCTTGCGATGGGCGCGACCAAAAGCGAAACCATCAAGCAAGTGTTGCTGCCAGCCGCCTTGCCTGGCGTCGTCGGAGGTATATTGCTGGCCGTCAGCCGCGCGATTGGCGAAACCATGATTGTCGTCATGGCGGCGGGCTATACCGCGAACCTGACCGCGAACCCTTTTGCGACCATCACCACTGTGACTGTCCAGATTGTCGCGCTTTTGACCGGTGACCAAGATTTCGGAAGCCCGCATACGCTTGCGGCATTTGCGCTTGGCCTTGCATTATTCGTGACGACATTCTTCCTCAATTATGTCGCATTGCGCGTCGTTAAAAAATATCGGGAAGCATATGAGTAACGTCATAATGGATCCGACACCCACCGACTGGAACGGGCAGATCATGCAAAAGCGGATCGCGCGGCGCTATGCGGCTGAGCGTCGCTTTAAAGCTATGGGCTTTCTGGCTGTTGCCTTGTCGACTGTGTTCCTCGCTTTTTTGCTTTTCACAATGCTGGGCCAAGGCTTGCGGGGTTTTCAGCGCACCGAAATTGCGGTCGATTTTGACTTTCCGGCGTTAACGGCAGGCGCAACGGCAGCCGCGATCAGCGGCCCTAACGCCGATGCTGCGCTCAATTCGATGGATATTCCCGGCATTGTCGAGCTGGCGATTGGCCAGCAATATGGCGATATAAGCGAGGGTCTTTTAACCGCTGGTGCTGCAGGCAATGTGCGGCAGATGTTGATGGATAATCCTAGCCTCGTCACATCAAAACAGCAATTGTGGTTACCGGTGGATTCGCGGTTGGATGTTGCGTTCAAGCGCTCTGGTGAACCCGAAGCCGAAAAGACGGTTGCAGCTCTGGCGCAAAAAGACGCTTTGCGCACAGGCTTTAACTGGACGTTCCTGACAGGTGCCGACGCCACTGACCCATCGGCGGTGGGCATCTGGGCAGCGTTCAAGGGATCGCTGATGACAATGGCCATCACCCTGATGCTTGCCTTCCCGGTCGGCGTACTGGCCGCTTTATATCTTGAGGAATATGCACCCAAGAACAGACTGACCGACATGATAGAAGTGTCGATCAACAATTTGGCGGCGGTCCCGTCGATAATTTTTGGCTTGCTTGGGCTTGCGGTGTTCCTCACCCTATTCGGCATGCCGCGGTCATCTGCATTGGTTGGCGGTTTGACACTTGCTTTGATGACGATGCCCGTCATCGTTATTGCGGGCCGCAATGCGGTCAAGTCCGTGCCGCCGTCGATCCGTGAGGCCGCCTTGGGGATTGGCGCCTCGCCCGTACAGGTCGTGTTTCACCATGTGCTTCCGCTTGCCCTTCCAGGCATATTAACCGGCACCATTATCGGTATGGCGCGCGCCTTGGGCGAAACTGCGCCGCTGCTGATGATCGGTATGCGCGCCTTCATCCCGGCTGCGCCCGAAGGTTTCACCGACGCGACAACCGCTTTACCAGTGCAAATCTATCTTTGGTCGGACGAGGTCAATCAGGGCTTTGTCGAAAAAACCAGCGCAGCCATCATTGTGCTGCTCATCTTCTTGTTGGGCATGAACGCCCTTGCCATCTATCTTCGCAACCGTTTCGAAACGCGTTGGTGACCTATGAACAAAAAGGACGGTAATGTGGGCGTAACCCCAGGAATAGCCAAAATATCCACACGCAATGTGAATGTTTATTATGGCGATAAGCAAGCCATTAACGACGTGTCGATCGACGTTGATCGTGAAAATGTAACGGCTTTTATCGGTCCGTCCGGCTGCGGAAAGTCAACATTTCTGCGGTCGTTGAACCGGATGAACGACACCGTCGCTGGGGCCCGCGTCGAAGGGCAGATACTACTCGACGGCGAAGACATTTATGCGTCGGGCATGGATGTTGTCCAATTGCGCGCGCGCGTCGGCATGGTGTTTCAAAAGCCAAATCCATTTCCGAAATCCATCTACGACAATGTCGCTTATGGCCCACGCATCCACGGTCTCGCCAGTGGCAAGGCCGAATTGGACCAGATTGTTGAAAACTCGCTCACCCGCGCTGGATTGTGGGCCGAGGTCAAGGATCGCCTGAGCGAGAGCGGAACGGCGCTTTCCGGCGGTCAGCAGCAGCGTCTATGCATCGCCCGCGCCATTGCGGTCGACCCTGAAGTCATCCTGATGGATGAACCTTGCTCCGCGCTTGACCCAATCGCTACCGCACGGATTGAGGAGTTAATTCACGACCTGCGCGGAAAATACGCTATTATCATCGTGACCCACAATATGCAGCAGGCCGCGCGCGTTTCGCAACGCACCGCCTTTTTCCATTTGGGCCATTTGATTGAATTTGGCGAAACGTCTGACATATTCACCAATCCACGCGAAGACCGCACCAAAGATTATATTACAGGCCGTTATGGTTAGAAAGATTGCGACATGAGCACTGGCACAAGGCACACAATCACTGCATTTGACGACGACATGGACGAAATCCGTGGTCTTATTGCGGAAATGGGCGCGCGCGCGGAAACCGCTGTTGTCGCGGCGCTGAAGGCGCTGACCGAGCAGGACACCGAAGCTGCTGCCATCATCCGCGCAGATGACAAAATCATCGATAGTCTGGAAACCGAAGTAGAGCGGCTGGTCGTCCGCACGATTGCCTTACGCGCGCCGATGGCGGACGATTTGCGCGAACTGATTGCGGCGCTAAAAATGTCGGCGGTTATCGAACGTATTGGCGATTATGCCAAAAATATCGCCAAGCGCGTGCCTAAGATGGAAGGCAAGATACACGCATCGGCAAAAGAGCAATTGGGTCGCATGGGCGCAATTGTCGTCGAAATGATCCGGACCGCCATGGATGCTTATGCAAAGCGCGACGTTGATCTGGCCCGTGCGGTTACGGTGCGTGATGATGTCGTCGATCAGCTTAACAAGGATTTATTTGTCGACTTCGTCGCTTATGTAGCAAAAAATCCGCAGAACGCGACTGAGGTGGCGCATTTGCTTTTTACCGCCAAGAACCTCGAACGTATCGGGGATCACACGACCACCGTGGCCCAAATGATTTACTTTACCGAAACGGGTGAAAACCTACCCGACGCTTGAAGCGGAGAGACATATGCCCAAGGCGCAGTTGCTATTAGTTGAAGACGACAGTGCACTTGCAGAGCTCGTCCGCTGGCATTTTGAGCGTGAGGAATTCGACGTCCAACACACCGGCGACGGTGAAGAGGCGCTTTTAATGGCCAAGGAGCGCACACCTGATCTGGTGTTGCTCGACTGGATGCTGGAGAATTTGTCTGGCATCGAAGTATGCCGCCAACTGCGCAAGGCCGACAATACCGCCAATGTGCCCATCATCATGCTCACCGCGCGTGGTGAAGAAGATGACCGCATCCGCGGGCTAGAAATCGGTGCCGATGATTATGTCACCAAGCCGTTTTCACCGCGCGAACTCGTTGCCCGCGCCAAGGCTGTATTGCGCCGCGTCCGTCCAGCTTTAGCTGGCGAAGCCTTGCGCTTTGGCGATGTCGAAATGGACACCGTTGCGCATAAGGTGAAACGCGGCGGGAAGCAGGTACCCTTGGGACCGACGGAATATCGCCTTCTCAAGCATTTCCTCGAATATCCAGGCCATGTCTTTTCGCGTGAGCGCTTGCTCGACAGCGTCTGGGGCCATGACAGCGATATCGAAATTCGCACCGTAGATGTCCATATCCGCCGCCTGCGCAAAGCCTTGAACGAAGGCTTTGGCAGCGACATCATCCGGACCGTGCGTTCAGCAGGCTATTCGCTCGATCAAGACGCCGTTTAAAATTCTACCTGCATCCTGGCTGCGACAACATCGACCGAATAATCGCGCTTATCCATCGGCAATGTCGAGAGCGGGTCAACTGTGGCCGCCATTGGGCCGCCTTCTACCTGCACGCGTCCATAATTGAGCATGAACCGAACATAGTCGATAGGATACCAGTTCACGCCGAGTAGATAGCTAGACTGCTTGCCTCCACGCCCAAGCCGGGTGTTGAGCGAAGCTAAGCTGCTGGTTCCGGTCGCAAAATTATTTGTCGCACCATTTTTCAGCGCGTTGCTGTCAAGGTCGAGATATTCGAAGCGTCCGGCGATTTGGAATGCCCCTATACCTTTTTTGTCGATGGGCTTGAGAACCTTCGTCCGGCTCCATACGCCATCCTTATATCCACGGGTCTCGCCCGTCAGGAAATAGCCGGCTTCGGCGTACATCCCGAAAAAGCTTGGATCGCCCGCTGGCGTAACCGCATTATTTCCACCGGTGAAGCTGTCTAACCCGGTTGCGATGTTGCCCGCACGATACGCATTCACTTTGGCCCACTGACCTTCCCCAGCAAAATAGAAACCCGGGAATATCGCCGCCAGCTCTAGGCCGACGATGCGGTCACTCTTGGCCGCAAAGCTGCCGGTGTCGACAAAACGCACGTCTGTTAACTGCGTATTTGGACGTGCGCGATAGCGCGCCAGCTGGTTCGTCGAAGGGGCGTTGACGGACACCGATGCGGTGGCGTTATTGTTGGACGCAAATTCGCGTTGTTGGACCGTGGCACCAAAATGCAGCTGCCCGCCGAATGCCTTGGGCGTATAAACAAGCCGTCCGGCACCGATCCAACCATCATTGTCGAATGAACTGTCGATGCTGTGCGCAGCGAACAGTCCTGCCTCGGCACGAATGCCATTATCTGCATCATGCCAAGCGACCGCGGCGCCCAAGCGGCGGCTGTTCAAAAAGGCATCGTTAAATGTGGCGCGTTCGGTAAAGCTGTTATTGTTGGAACTTGCGATTTGTTCCAATCCGTTCAGTGATTCAAAATTCCCAATTCGAACGTTTATTGGCGCGTTTTTGGGATTATAACTTAAAAATGCGTCGCCAAAGCCCACAGTACCGTTCGCAAAATCACCTTCGACTTTATAGCCAAAACCGCCGGGCATCGTTCCCTCGGCACCAAGACGCACGCGACGTACCCTAGTGTTAAAACCAAGGTTTCTATTGGCGGCATAATCGCCCGGTATGCTGACATAGCCCGCATCATAATGGATCCGTCCGCGAGGCTTAAAGCTCCAACCATCCGGGCCGCTGGACTCCGGAGCCCCCTTCCATTTGACCTCCGTAGTGGTCTTTTTTTCAACTGCACTTATCTTGGCAGAGATATTGGTGAGCTGCTCCTTAAGAGCAGCAACTTCAGCGCGCAGCGCTTCGACCTCCGATCCGTTGTCCTGCGCGTGCGCAGGAAAAGCGGCAGTTGCCATGGTGAACAAAGCCGTTCCGTAAAGCCATTTTTTTGCAGTCATTGTGATATCCCGTTTGATTTGATGACGCCTTAACAACAAATATATGTCTCAACCGTGACGTTCACATTGCGCTTTTATGACAGTTAACATTGATTGCTTTACGCTTGCGTCAACTGGGCTGTCATGCCAAGGCTGACGGCGATTTGGCGACCTCGGCCGCTATTGATTATGGAGAATATATATGACCATCAATTTTAAAGACAAAGTCGCAATTGTGACGGGTGCAGGCGGCGGTTTGGGCAAGGCTTATGCACTTGAACTCGCGAAGCGCGGCGCCAAAGTGGTGGTCAATGATCTGGGCGGCGCGCGCGACGGTACGGGTACATCGGACGCAGCGGCGCAAGTCGTTGAGCAGATCAAATCCGCTGGCGGCGAAGCGATGGCCAATGGCGGCAGTGTTACCGAATATGACCAAATGGTCGAAATGGTGGCAAAAGCGAAAGAGGCCTTTGGCGGCGTCCACATCTTGATCAACAATGCGGGCATCTTGCGCGACAAAAGCTTTGCCAAAATGGATATGCCCGATTTCAACCTCGTGCTTCAGGTCCATGTCATGGGCTCTGCCAACTGCACCAAGGCGGTGTGGGATACGATGCGTGACCAAGCGTATGGTCGCATCTTGATGACCACCTCGTCAACTGGCCTATATGGCAATTTCGGCCAGGCAAATTATGGCGCGGCGAAGCTTGGCCTTGCTGGCTTTACCAAGACGCTGCATTTGGAAGGCGCGAAATATAATGTCCGCGTCAATTCGCTGGCACCTGTCGCTGGCACACGCATGACCGAAGATATTTTCCCCGAAGGCCTGTTTGAGCAATTCACGCCCGAAAATGTTGTTCCAGCCGCATTATATCTGGTCAGCGAAGATGCGCCGACCAACATGATTATTGGCGCTGGCGGCGGTGGTTATCACGCCGCTTATGTCACTATGACTCCCGGTGTCGCGCTGCGTCAGGAAGACCGCAATGTCGAAGGCTTCGCCGCAGCATGGGACAAGATCATCGACCGCACCGGCGAGACGGTGCCGCAATCGGGCGGCGAACAATCGGTTGCCGTTATGAAAGCGTTGCAAGCATTGGGCTAAATACTCCCAATTTTATCTAAAAAAGCCCGGTCTTTGGCCGGGCTTTTTTATGCGTCGACCAATTTCATTAACTTGCGTTCGACAGGTGCCAACACCGGCCCCAGATCATGGCCGCGCTTCAGAATAGCGCCACCCTCGCCGACCAAGGCCCACATGCCTTGGCGGTTACGTAAAGCGGGACGTTTTTCGATGCGATATTCGGGGCGCTCGGTCGCGCGGCGGAACATGCTGAACACCGCAGCGTCGCGCCCCAGATCAATGGCATAATCCCGCCAGTTTCCTGCCGCGACCATCCGGCCATATAGGTTTAGGATCTGCGTAAGTTCATTTTTTTCAAAGCCGACCTGATTGTGGCGACTAACCCCGGGAAAGGGCGTGATGACGGCGCTCAACTGACCTTGCGTCCTTTGACTGAACGTGGTTTGGCAGGTGTAACATTGGACGCCGCATCATGGTCCGCCATCAACTCAGCCACTTTCTTGCGCAAGCTTTCAATCTCGCATTGCATAATCTCAAGGCTTTGGGTCGCAGGATCAAACATTTCGCGGCAAGGCGTGCCATAGGGCATGAAATCACGCGCGTAGGTTTCCGCCTTTACCAAAGTAGATCGGGCTTTTTGGCCAATCATGGTCGCGCCGGCTGGTACATCGTCGGTCACGACGGCAGCAGCACCAATCCGCGCGCGTTCGCCAACGGTAATAGGCCCAAGAATCTGCGCGCCTGAACCGATGATGACATTATCCAATATGGTTGGATGTCGCTTTCCACCAATGCCCGCCGTCGGGTTTGTACCGCCAAGCGTTACATTTTGATACATGGTGACATTATCACCGATTTCCGCCGTTTCTCCAATGACGCTAAAGCCATGGTCGAGGAAGAAATTGCTCCCAATTTTCGCGCCAGGGTGAATATCGATCCCCGTCAAGAACCGCGCAAAGTGATTGACCAGCCGCGCCAGAAAAAACATCTCGCCCAAAAACAACCAATGCGCGACGCGATGATAGCCCACAGCCCAAACGCCGGGATATAATAAAATCTCCCACCGTGAACGCGGTGCCGGGTCGCGTTCTTTGATCGAGTCGAGATAATCGATGAGATTAGAAATAAACATAATGACACTTCTGGCCTTTGCCGGACCCGTTGATTGTTAATAAGCTAAGGCGTTCGGACGTGCTTTTCCAGCAAAGGATGCCGTTTGCCAATAATATTATATGGAAAAATTGGCAAAAACGATTATATGCTCCGTATTGATTAACGGAGCCGATTTATGAGCACATATCTTCCGACGCTCAAACAGTTGCAATATCTGGTGGCGCTGCAAGAGCATGGGCATTTCGGCAAAGCGGCAGAGTCCTGTTTTGTCACGCAATCTACGCTCTCTGCGGGCATTCGCGAATTAGAGTCCTTGCTTGGCCTCATGCTCGTTGAGCGCACACGCCGCGTTGTGCGCTTTACGCCGCTTGGTAATAAGATGGTGGCCAAGGCCCACCGCATATTGCGCGAAGCAGAGGAACTAGCAGAAATGGCCCGTTCGGCGGGCAAACCATTGGCCGATGATCTGCGGATGAGCGTCATTCCGACCATCGCGCCGTTTTTGCTCCCCAAATTATTACCTGCATTGCGCAGGCAATATCCCGATCTAAAGCTATATTTGCGCGAAGAAGCCAGCGCCGCCGCAATCGACGCGCTACATCATGGGCAGGTCGATTGTGTATTGCTTGCGCTGCCTTTTGCTGCCGGCGATATTGAAAAAGCGACGTTGTTTGATGACCGCTTGTACGTTGCGTTTCCCAAGGACGATCCACGCGACCCGCCCGAAAGCATTGATCCAGAATTGATCGACGAAAGCCGCCTGCTTTTGCTGGTCGATGGCCACTGCCTCAAGGATCACGCTCTCGCCGCATGCAACCGCCCCGAAATGCGCGCCTTTGCAACGATGTTGGGGACGTCACTGCACACTTTGGTGCAAATGGTCGATAATGGCCTTGGCCTTACTATCATTCCCGAAATGGCGGTTAAAGCCGGGTTACTAAACGGCACTGATGTGCAAGCCCGCCCGTTAAACGCCGAACATGCGTCGCGCGAGATTGCTTTGGTGTGGCGGACGAATAGCCCGCGACGTGAGGAATTTGAACTGCTGGCAAATGCACTGCGCGGTTTGCACGCAGGTTAGGCCCAGCGTTCGGCGCGCGCCTCATCGCTCGCTTTGGCGTCCACCCATTTGGCGGTGCCATCGGCATAATGCTCGCGCTTCCAAAAGGGGGCTTCGGTCTTCAGCCGGTCAATGAGAAACGCCGTCGCCTCCAATGCCTCCGCCCTGTGCAACGAAGCGGTCCCGACAACAACCACAGGAGCCTCCACAGGGACGATTCCGACGCGGTGGGTGATGATGGCGCCCAGCAATGCCCATCGCGCTGTAGCGGCTTCTATCAGGCGATAAAGACTTGCCTCGGTCATGCCGGGATAATGTTCCAATTCAATGGCGGTTACCCCGC
>CAIPUN010000044.1 GCA_903868245.1 uncultured Sphingomonadales bacterium
CGAACTTGTCGAATATGAAGATCGCACAGGACGACTGAAGGCGGCGTTCGATAAATCAGACGCGCATTGGGACATTTGCATCATAGATTGCCCCCCTTCGCTCGGGCTTATCACGATTAATGCGTTGGTTGCGGTCGACTCACTTCTCGTCCCGTTACAATGCGAATTTTTCGCGCTCGAGGGGTTAAGCCAACTGCTGCAGACCGTGGAGCGTATCAAGGGCGGCTTTAATCCGGCGCTGTCGATATTGGGCGTTGCGCTCACAATGTATGACAAGCGCAACCGGTTGACCGAACAAGTGGCTGATGATGTGCGCAGTTGCTTGGGTGATTTGGTGTTTGAGACCGTTATTCCGCGCAATGTGCGCTTGTCAGAAGCCCCCAGCCATGGACTTCCTGCGTTGGTCTATGACCATCGCTGCGCGGGATCCGAAGCCTATATGAAACTAGCACGAGAATTGATCGGCCGCCTGCCGGCCCGGGAGTTAGCAGCGTGAGCAACGATAATCCGTCCGAAAAGTCGCCGTTGAAGAAGAAGATGGGCCTTGGCCGAGGCTTAGATGCCCTGTTGGGCGAAGCCCTGCGGGGCGACAATGTTTCTGGAAATTCTGCCGCAGATCGAGATGCGCGCGGCCAAGGCGTGACCAGTTTATCGGTCATCGACATTCGTCCCAACCCCAATCAGCCACGGCGGCATTTCTCCGATGAGAAACTGGATGAACTGGCGGCCAGCATTGCACGGCACGGTATTATTCAACCCATCGTTGTGCGGCCCTTCCAGGGCGGATATCAAATTGTAGCTGGTGAGCGCCGTTGGCGCGCAGCCCAGCGCGCGCAGTTACACGATTTGCCTGCAATCGTTCGAAATTTTGACGATACGGAAACGGTCGAGATTGCCCTGCTTGAAAATATCCAGCGGCAGGACCTGAACCCGATTGAAGAGGCAGAGGCTTATAAAAAGCTAACGGAACTTTTTGGACACAGCGCGGCTGAATTGGCTGATTTGGTGCATAAGTCCCGCAGTCATGTCGCAAACATGATGCGTTTGCTGGATTTGCCGCCGACGCTGCGTGATCTTGTGACCGAAGAAAAGCTTAGCATGGGGCATGCGCGCGCGTTGCTGGGCAGTGACAATGCCGTCGAGCTTGCGATGCTGGTCATTAAAAACGGCCTTTCCGTGCGGGCGACCGAAGCGCTTGTGCAGCAGGAGCGGGCACCAAAAGCCAAAAATCGTAAAGCTTCTGGGGCAAATGTCCCGGAAAATGCCGACATCCGCGCCGTCGAGACGCATCTTGGCGATCTTTTGGGGCTGAAGGTCCGAATAGCGCAAAAAAATGCGACGGGCGCCGGCGAAGTGACGTTCGAATATGGCAGTTTGGACCAATTGGACATGCTCTGCCAGCGGCTCACGGGCGAGAAGTTTTAATTGTCTGACAATGATGGTTTTTGCATGGCTGCCCTTTGCACCGCTGCATTAAGCTTTTAATAACTTTAGTGTTTTAGTGCATGTTGTACTGTCGCCAATTTGGTTAGCTATATTGGCATGAGCCCGGTTGCTGAAAAGCGCAGGGCCGCATAAGCTATCGTCAGGAGTCGTCTATGGAAGCAGCGCCTGAAATAGCACAGCAAATGGTCAAGCGGCACGCTCTGTCCACGCGAATCTGGCACTGGCTGAATGCGTTCGTCGCGATGATATTGCTGATGAGTGGCCTCATGATCTTCAACGCCCATCCGCAGCTATATTGGGGCGATTTTGGCTCACGCGAAGATTATGCATGGCTGCAAATTGACGACACGCGCACCACGGGTTTTGTCAGAATCGGAAGCACCTCCGTTGAAACAACGGGCGTATTGGGGCTGTCTTTGGATGCGAAAGAGAATGTGCGCCGTGTCGCTTTCCCTGGATGGGCGACCATACCCACAGGGTATGATTTGGCCGCGGCGCGGCGTTGGCATTTTGCCTTCGCTTGGATTTTCGCCTTGGGCCTGACCGCCTTCATGTTCATGTCGCTTGTCAACGGTCACATCCGTAAGGACTTGCACGTGCGGCGTGCCGAATGGAGCCCGCGCGCGCTTTGGACCGACATCAAAAACCACGCACGGCTTCGGTTTGGCGATGATAATGATTCAAGTCATTATAATATAATGCAAAAATTTAGCTATATCGGGGTGATATTCCTATTATTTCCTCTGTTGATTCTGACCGGCATCACCATGTCCCCTGCGATGAACGCAGCTTGGCCGTGGTTGCTGGATATATTTGGCGGGCGGCAGTCGGCGCGGTCGCTGCATTTTGTCGCTGCCGCCTTATTGACCCTTTTCGTGGTCGTGCACCTGATCATGGTGCTGTTGTCGGGGCCGATTAATGGCATATGGTCGATGATTACCGGGCGGCATGTGACAAAATCGAAACCCGAAATAGCGGGGGACTTGGCATGACCGACGGTCGCAAATTGCTTCGACGCCGTGAACTTTTGCGCAGCGCAGCTTTGGGCAGTAGCGCGCTGGTTCTCGGTGGTTGCGATGCGATGAATGAAAATGCGACTTTTCGGTCCGCATTGCGCGGTGCGGAGAGGCTCAATCAGCTAACCCATCGTAGCTTAGCGGACCGTGCAACGCTGGCACCCGAATTTGCGCTGTCGGACATCTCGCCCCTCTTCAAAACCAATGGTTCGCTGACGGGGACGTCGACCGAATATTTGGCACATCTCCAAACCAACTTCGCCGACTGGCGGTTGCGCATTGATGGCATGGTCGCCAATCCCATGGACATTGGATTAGACCGGCTGCGGGCGATGCCTGCGCGCACCCAAATCACGCGACATGATTGTGTGGAGGGGTGGAGCGCGATTGCCCAATGGCACGGCACGCCGCTGCGCCTTTTGCTGCAACAGGCCCAATTGTCCCCGCGCGCCAAATATATCGTATTTCATTGTGCCGACAATTACGGCGCGCGCCCTTATTATGAATCGATTGACCTGATCGACGCCTTTCATCCGCAGACTATATTGGCATGGGGCATGAATGGAGAAACCTTGCCGGTAAAATATGGCGCGCCCGTCCGGCTGCGGGTCGAACGACAATTGGGATATAAGCAGGCCAAATATGTCATGCGGATCGAAGCGACCGATGATTTGTCCAAATTCCATGGTGGAAAGGGCGGTTATTGGGAAGATATCGGTGATTATGAATGGTATGCAGGAATCTAGACTTGCGCACCCGCGCGGTTAATGGAAAAGCCCTTGGCAATTGTGGTATTTGACACAAGGGAGAAACGAATATGTTTAGTCACATGATGGTCGGCAGCAATGACATTGCCCGTTCAAAGAAATTCTACGATGCGACCTTTGTTGCCATGGGCGGTAAGCCCGGCATGCAAGATCCTAAAGGGCGCTTAATCTATATGCATAATGGGTCGATCTTCATTGTAACGACGCCAATCGATGGCAACCCGGCCACACATGGCAATGGCTGCACCATTGGTTTTGCTATGACGCCTGATCAAGCCAATGCCTGGCATCAGGCCGGCGTTGATAATGGCGGTGAAGCGATTGAAGATGCGCCTGGCATTCGCGAAGGTGGCGGCATGAAAATGTATCTCGCTTATTTGCGTGACCCCGATGGCAACAAGCTGTGCGCTTTGCACCGCATCACTGACTGATACGGTATTTGCCATGACCGATGCCGAAGCGCAGCTTTATAAGGATCTTGCTGCGCTCGGCGTCGCCTATAAAGTCTATGAACATCCCGCCGTGTTTACTGTGGCCGAGAGTAGCGCCCATAATGATGCCATTCCAGGGGCGCATACCAAGAACCTGTTCTTGAAGGACAAGTCGGGGGAATTTTATCTCGTGACCGTTCCGGCAGACGCGCGCGTTGATTTAAAGGCGTTGCCGGCTGCAGTTGGATGCGGCCGTGTTAGCTTTGGCAAGGCCGAGGATATGGAACATTTGCTCGGCATCACGCCGGGGTCGGTCACCGCCTTGGCCGCGATAAATGATTCCGCTGGCGCCGTGCGGTTCGTGCTTGATGAAACGTTGATGGCATCGGAGCTTATCAATTGCCATCCGCTTCGTAACAACGCGACTGTTGGGCTGGCGCCCGATGACCTTGTTCGGGCGCAGACCTTTTGGCGTCATCCACCCTTGATTAAATCTATCCCGATATTGGAGTCCGCATGACCATAGAAACAGTTTCCACCAACGTGGCTTTTGGCGGCGTTCAAGGCGTGTATCGCCACGCTTCGGCTGCCACCGGCACCGACATGACCTTTTCGGTCTATGTGCCGCCCCATGAAGAGGGCGCGTTGTTGCCGATCGTCTGGTTTTTGTCGGGCCTGACCTGTACCCATGCCAATGTGACTGAGAAGGGCGAGTTTCGCCGTGCCTGTGCCGAACTCGGTTTGATCTTTATCGCGCCGGACACCAGCCCGCGTGGTGAGGGCGTTCCTGACGATGCCGAAGCCGCTTATGACTTCGGTCTTGGCGCAGGCTTTTACGTCAACGCGACACAAGCGCCTTTCGACCAGCATTACCGGATGCAAGATTATATCGAAAATGAACTGCCAGCTATCATTGCAGCACATTTTCCAGCCGATATGCAGCGGCAAGCGATTATGGGCCATTCGATGGGTGGACATGGCGCGTTAACCATCAGTCTGCGAAACCCTGGGCGCTTCCGCTCCACATCTGCGTTTTCGCCTATTGTGTCGCCATTGAGCTGCCCATGGGGTGAAAAGGCGCTGGGCGGCTATATCGGGCAAGATCGGGCCCAGTGGCGTGCATATGACAGTGTTGCGTTGATTGCTGACGGTGCGCGTTTGCCAGACCTTTTGGTTGACCAAGGCGGTGACGACAATTTTCTGGAGGCACAGCTTAAAACCCATTTGCTGACCGAGCAGTGCGCTGCGGTTGGTCAGCCTGCTACCATCCGCATGCAGCCGGGATATGATCACAGCTATTTCTTCATATCAACCTTCATGAGCGAGCATCTTACTTGGCATGCTGAACGTTTGAAAGGCTAGGATTTTGGGCATTGGCAAAATCCTATCCTACAGGATAAATTGGCCAATATTGCGCGGGTGTAGCTCAATGGTAGAGCAGCAGCTTCCCAAGCTGAATACGGGGGTTCGATTCCCCTCACCCGCTCCAGTCACCACCCTGTGATCCCTACAGAGGGGCCTTTTGTTCTGCTCGATGATGCGCGGACGCACGGCGCATCACCTGCACGCTTGTATACACATCCGGTGGAAGTCCTGACCGCCCATGATGGTGACGGGTTGCGGACGCTTCTGGAATCGCTTCGGCAGGCGCGGCAAGGCGGCCTGCATGCGGCCGGATTTTTCGGCTATGAAGCTGGCGCGCATCTCTTGCCCGGCCCGGCGCCTGCGTCATCCGGATTGTTGGCGTGGTTTGGATTATTCAATGATTTCAGGACCATATCTGCGGATGCCGTGGCGGCATTGTTGCCCGACCCTGCGGGCATCTGGCTGTCTGAGCTTCGTCCAAGTATATCGCGCGCCGACTATCGCCAGGCCTTTGCCACGGTGCAGGAATATATCCGTGCTGGGGATATCTATCAGGCCAATCTGACATTCCCGTTGACCGCAGATTATGCTGGCGATCCGCTCGCATTATACGCTGCGTTGCGCGCGCGCGCGCGCGCTGGATATGGCGGTGTGATCTGGACGGGGCAGACACATTATCTGTCTTTCTCTCCGGAGCTGTTTTTCGCACTAAAAGACCAAAGGATCACGACCAAGCCCATGAAGGGGACGGCGCAGCGGCGGACCGATCCGGCAGCGGATGCGGAAGCCGCCGAGCATTTGCGCACGGACCCAAAGCAACGGGCCGAAAATTTAATGATCGTAGATCTTTTGCGAAATGACTTGTCGCGAGTCTGCACCGCTGGCAGCGTAAAGGTACCGGAACTTTTCCATATCGAAAGCTATCCCACGGTGCACCAGATGACCTCTACGGTCACTGGTTTGCTGCATGACGGGGCAGACGCCGTTGATGTTATACAGGCGTTGTTTCCTTGTGGTTCCATCACCGGCGCACCCAAAATCCGCGCGATGCAAGTAGTCGAAGAGGTCGAAGCGGCACCACGCGGTATATATTGCGGCTCCATCGGCCGGATAGATGACAATGGTGACGCGGCATTCAACGTTGCTATTCGGACATTTACGGTGCGTGAAGCAACACAGTCCCTCTCGCTTGGTTTAGGATCTGGTGTGGTGGCGGATTCTATTGAAGCAGATGAATGGGCCGAATGTTTGGCCAAAGGGGATTTCGCCAAAATAGAAAATCGCGGCTTTGACCTTATCGAAACGATGCGGTTTGAACCCGCAGCAGGTATCTTGAGGTTGGAACATCATCTTGACCGGATGGCATCCAGTGCGGCGTCCTTTGGCTTCGAATTTGACCGGCACGCACTGCGCAACCTTCTGCATGTAAGCATATGCAAGCTCGATCGTCTTTCCAAAATACGCTTGATGGCGTCGCGACATGGCGCGCAGGCCGTTGAGATTCGGCCGCTGGCAGATGTGACCGAATGGCGGGTTGGCGTAGTTCCGTTGCCCGTCGACGCAGGTGATTTCCGGCTGCGACATAAAACTTCTGACCGCGCCTTTTACGATGACGCGCGCAGAGGTCGGCCGGATTGTGATGAAGTGGTTTTTGTCGGCACCGACGGCTTACTTACCGAGGGCAGCATTACCGCCTTGTTTGTTGAGCGCGATGGCAAGTTGTTAACCCCGCGACTGGAAATCGGGTTGTTACCTTCCATATTGCGGCGCGAACTGATTGAGGCGGGCAAAGCGGTAGAAGCGAATCTGAAGATAGAGGATTTGTCTGGCGGATTTTGGGTCGGCAACAGTCTGCGGGGCTTGATACGGGCCAACAGGGTTGCGTAATTTTTGATGAGCCATTAGGGGCAGACACGCAATTTCTGTTCAATAATTCCGCGAAAGTATGATGATGATTGACCGTTTGTCGGCTGCCCTCGGGCGGATTGCTCCTTCTGCTACGCTCGCTATGTCAGGCCGTGTGATTGACCTGAAATCGCAGGGGATTGATGTCATCGGGCTGTCTGCCGGGGAGCCGGATTTTGACACGCCAGAATTCGTCAAGGACGCCGCCATTCAAGCAATCCGCGACGGGATGACGAAATATACCGCTGTCGACGGCATCGCGCCGCTCAAACAGGCAATCATTGCCAAGTTCAAGCGCGATAACAATATCGAGTATGCGCCGAAGCAAATTACGGTCAACTCGGGCGGCAAGCACACTTTATTCAACGCGCTTGTTGCCACCATTGATGTCGGCGATGAGGTGATCATCCCTGCGCCTTATTGGGTAAGCTATCCCGACATTGTGCAATTTGCAGGCGGCACACCCGTCATCATCATGGCCACTGCCGCGCAAGATTATAAGATAACACCGGAGCAGCTTGATGCTGCTATCACGCCAAAGACGCGTTGGCTTATCTTGAATTCTCCGTCGAACCCGACCGGTGCGGCTTATGATGCGGAGGAACTCAAGGCGCTTGGTGAAGTGCTACTGAAACATCCGCATGTACTGCTGTTGTCCGATGATATGTATGAGCATATCTGGTACGCGGCCAAGCCGTTTGCGACGATGCTTCAAGTGTGTCCTGACTTGTATGACCGGACGCTAACTATGAATGGTGCTTCCAAATCCTATGCGATGACGGGTTGGCGGATTGGCTATGCAGGTGGGCCAGCGTGGCTTATTAAGGCCATGGCCGATTTGCAGTCGCAGTCGACCAGCAACCCTTGCTCGATCAGCCAATATGCTGTCCTGGCGGCTTTGAACGGCCCACAAGATTTCTTGCGTGAACGTAACGTGGCCTTCCGCGAACGCAGGGACCTTGTTGTGGCGATGCTGAACGATGCGCCGGGGCTGATCTGCCCGACACCACAAGGTGCCTTCTACGTCTATCCTGATGCGACTGGCGTGATGGGTAAGAAAACGCCGCAGGGTAAAGTCATTCAAACCGACGCTGACCTCATCGATTATTTCCTCGATGTATATCGCGTTGCGGCGGTGCACGGTGGGGCCTTTGGCCTGTCTCCAGGCTTCCGGATTTCTTATGCCACATCAGCGGACATTTTAAAGGAAGCGTGCCTGCGTATTCAGGCGGCCTGCGCAGCCCTGACCTAAGCTTATCATGAAAAGTCGGCACAGCGTTGTTAAACGCCTAATACGCAGGCTGAAAGTCGTCCTGCTACTTGGCCTTGTGACTGCATGCGGGTCCGAGGTTGGAACGCCAATTGGAAACGCGCATGCTACTGAAGGTCTGCGTATAGCTGCACCTGCCGCCCGCATTGTTGAACCTAAAACACGACAGGTCGCTATATTTGCAGGTGGCTGCTTTTGGGGCATTGAGGCAGTGTTTGAACGTGTGAAGGGCGTGACCCGCGTTGAATCCGGCTATTCTGGCGACACCAAGGCGACCGCTTATTATGGTCTTGTCAGTGCCGGGCAGACGAAACACGCGGAATCCGTCCGCATTCATTATGATCCGGCGCGCATTAGCTATACTGATTTGCTGCACATATTCTTTTCTGTGGCGCATGATCCCACGCAATTGAATCGCCAAGGGCCCGACCGAGGCCCTCAATATCGCACGGCTATTTTCCCGACCAATACAGCCCAGCGAAATGCAGCCAGCACCTATATCGCGCAATTGGATAAGGCTGCTTATTGGAAGAAGCCGATTGCCACAAAGATCGAACCTTATAGCTTCTTTCCTGCCGAAACCTATCATCAGGACTTCATGGCGAAGAACCCACGTCATCCGTATATTGTCCAATGGGATAAGCCGAAGATCGCCAATCTTAACCGGTTATTCGCAAGCCGCGTGCGCTACTATCCGCGATAGGCGGGGATGGCGCAGCCCCTCCAAATGACCATTGCGGGTGCAATCTGGACCGTTTGCGTGATCATTACATATGGATCGGCTTGCCAGTCACCGCCATGGCCGCTTCTTTCAATGCTTCGGCATGCGTCGGATGCGCGTGGCAGGTGTAAGCAATGTCTTCCGACGTTGCGCCAAATTCCATCGCGGTGCACGCTTCGGCGATCATGCTACCAGCAATCGACGCAATGATGTGCACCCCAAGCACACGGTCCGTTTTTGCGTCGGCAATCACCTTAACAAAGCCGTCGGTGTCGCGATTAGTCTTTGCGCGGCTATTCGCCATCATTGGGAATTTTCCGACTTTAATCTCACCTCCCGATGCCGCCGCTTTTTCCTTGGCCTCCTCTTCGGTCAGCCCAACACTGGCGATTTCAGGATAAGTATAAACCACGCCAGGAATGACATCGTGGTTAACGATTCCGGTGAGGCCGGCGACAAATTCTGCTGCCGCAATGCCTTCATCTTCAGCCTTGTGCGCAAGCATCGGGCCGGGGCAGACATCGCCCACGGCATAAATACCGGGAACATTTGTCTGAAAATCATGGCCAATCTCTATCTGGCCGCGCGCGTTGACAGCCAGTCCAGCCTTGTCCAGCGCAAGGCCATCGGTATTTGCGCGGCGGCCAATGGCAACAAGGACGCAATCTGCATCGATCGTTTCGCTAGCGCCGCCCGCTGCTGGCTCCACGGTCAATTTTGCTGTTGCGCCCTTCACGGCTACGCCAGTGACTTTCGTTCCGGTGCGAATGTTGAAGCCTTGCTTCTTGAAAATCTTGGCAGCTTCCTTGCGGACTTCGCCGTCCATGCCCGGCAAAATCTGATCAAGATATTCGACAACCGTAACTTGAGCGCCAAGCCGCAACCAAACGCTGCCAAGCTCAAGGCCAATGACCCCGCCGCCAATCACCACCAGATGTTTTGGCACCTTTGGTAATGCAAGCGCGCCGGTGGAATCGACGATAACTTTCTGGTCAATCTCGACGCCGGGCAATGGCGTGACTGACGATCCGGTCGCAATCATGATATTCTTTGCGGTGTAGCTTTTGCCAGCAACATCGACGCTGTTGGCCGAGGTAAAGGCTGCACGGCCCTTCAGCCAATCGACCTTGTTCTTCTTGAACAGGAACTCAATTCCGCCAGTCAGCTCACCAACGGCCTTCGCCTTTTCGGCATGCATTTGGTCGAGGTTGAGCGAAACGCCCGAAAAATCGATACCGAATTTCGCCAGCGAACCCGATTGCGCCTCATGAAACATTTCGGACGCATGCAGCAAGGCCTTGGACGGAATGCATCCGACATTCAGGCATGTGCCGCCCAATGTTTCGCGGCTTTCTACGCATGCGGTCTTCAGCCCCAATTGGGCAGCGCGGATTGCGGCAACATAGCCACCTGGACCCGCGCCAATAACGATCAGGTCGTAATCATGTTCTGCCATGGCTCGGGCTCCTTAAAGGTCGATCAACAACCGGGTCGGGTCTTCAATCGCCTCTTTGACGATCTTCAGGAAAGTAACGGCTTCGCGACCATCGATGAGGCGGTGGTCATAGCTTAGTGCCAAATACATCATCGGGCGCACCACGACTTGTCCGTCGCGCACAACAGCGCGGTCTTCAATGCGGTGAAGGCCAAGTACTGCCGATTGCGGGGGGTTGATGATCGGCGTTGACATCAGGCTGCCGAAAACGCCGCCATTGGAAATGGTGAATGTACCACCGGACATGTCATCCATCGTCAAGGTGCCGGCCTTCGCCTTTGCGCCAAAATCGCCAATGGCTTTTTCAATTTGCGCGAAGCTCATGGCGTCCGCATTGCGTACGACAGGCACTACAAGGCCGTTGGGGGCGCTGACTGCAACGGATACGTCGAGATAATTGTGATAGACGATTTCATCGCCTTCAATCTTCGCATTAACCGCCGGCACATCGCGCGCAGCTAAGGCCACGGCTTTGGTGAAGAAGCCCATGAAGCCCAAGCGGACTCCATGCTTCTTTTCAAACAAATCTTTGTAGGTCGCACGCGCTTCTATAACCGCCGACATGTCGACATCGTTGAACGTTGTCAGCAACGCGGCTGTGTCCTGCGCAGACTTCAGGCGCTTGGCGATGGTTTGGCGCAAACGTGTCATCTTTACGCGCTCTTCCTGACGCCCGCCTGTTGCTTGCGTTGTTGGCGTAGCCGCAACGGGTGTGTTGGCAGATGGCGCAGGTGCACCCTTAGCGGCAGCAACGACATCTTCCTTCGTGAGGCGACCGTCCTTGCCGGTGCCTTTGATCTTGCTTGGGTCAATGCCAAGTTCCAGCACAAGGCGGCGCACGGCAGGCGAAAGCGGCAGGTCGCTACTTTCAGCCTCGGCGGCAGGCGCTGGCGCTGGGGTGGTTGCAACCACTGGCGCAACTGCTGCGGCCGCAACAACGGGCGCTGCGGCTGGGCTAGACGCGCCGGTTCCGGCATCGATTGATCCGATGACTGCGCCAACATTGACGGTTGCGCCTTCTTCGACGGCATAGGCACCCATGATACCTGCAACGGGCGACGGCACTTCGACCGCAACCTTATCAGTTTCAAGGCTAGCAATCGGTTCATCGATCGCCACCGCTTCGCCTGGTTTCTTCAACCATTGACCAAGGGTCGCTTCAGTGATGGACTCGCCCAATACGGGGACTTTAACTTCAGTGCTCATAATCTAATCCTCACGCGGATGGAGGGGTGATTGGTTTTTTGCCACCTGAACGCTGGCGGCGGATTTCTTCGCGGACATTATGACCTAACGCTTCAGCGACCAGGGCGGCTTGTTCGGCCTGATGGCGCTTGGCAAGACCAGTTGCTGTTGCGGCCGCGGCCCTGCGTCCGGCGTAACGGGCGCGCGTGGGGCCAACATTGGCTTCGGCGAGACATTCTTCCAAATAAGGATCAACGAATGACCAGCTTCCGGCGTTGCGCGGTTCTTCCTGCGCCCAAACCAGTTCTTCTAAATTGGTCATACGCTTTAGGCGAACAATCAACGGTTCTGACGGGAACGGATACAGCTGCTCGATACGCGCAATGCTGGTATTTTTGTCGCCTGATGCGTCGCGGGCTTCCATCAGGTCGTAAGCGACCTTTCCGGAGCATAAAATCAACCGCTTCACATCCTTGTCGGCAGGTGCATGCATGTCGGACAATATCCGCATGAAGTGGCTTTCGCCTTGGAAGTCCTCAGCCTTGGAAACCGCGAGCTTATGTCGCAAAAGCGACTTTGGCGTCATAACAATGAGCGGTTTGCGGAATGGTCGTGCCATTTGCCGGCGCAGCAAGTGGAAATAGTTAGCCGGCGTCGTGCAATTGGCGACCTGGATATTATCCTCCGCACATAATTGCAGGAAGCGCTCCAACCGCGCCGAGCTATGCTCCGGCCCCTGACCCTCATAGCCGTGCGGCAACAGCATCACGAGGCCATTGGCGCGCAGCCATTTGGCTTCACCTGACGCAATGAACTGGTCAATCATGGTTTGTGCGCCGTTCACGAAATCGCCAAATTGCGCTTCCCAAAGGACCAATGTTTTCGGCTCTGCACCAGCATAGCCATATTCAAAGCCCAACACTCCAAATTCGGACAAGGGGCTGTCTAAGATTTCAAAACGCCCATGTGGCAAGGTGGACAGCGGCACATATTTTTCTTCGGTTGTCTGATCAACCCAGACACCATGCCGTTGGCTAAAGGTGCCGCGGCCTGAATCTTGGCCTGACAAACGCACGCCATAGCCTTCAGAAAGCAACGATCCAAAAGCGAGCGCTTCGCCGGTTGCCCAGTCGAAACTTTCCCCAGAACTGAACATCGTCTTCTTGGCATCAAGCACGCGGCTTAATGTCGGATGGATGTTGTGGCCCTCGGGTACAGTCGTCAGCGTGCGACCAAGGCTGTCGAACAATTTGCGCGTAATACCTGTCGGGACATTGCGCCGCGCAGTCTCTGGATCAGCGGGCTTCGACAGACCTGACCAGCGGCCACCAAACCAATCAGCGGCGTTCGCTTTATAGTCTGCTGCGCTCGTAAACTCTTGCTCAAGTGCCTGAACAAAGCGCATCGCGTGTTCA
>CAIPUN010000045.1 GCA_903868245.1 uncultured Sphingomonadales bacterium
CGGCGGCCAATCGCATTGCAGCAGATCGCACGCATAGGTGATAACATCATTTTGCGGCGCGGGCCTATCATCGGCGATATTGTAAACGCCCGCAGGACCATTAAAGGCCGCCATGACCGCATCAACGATGTCGTCCACATGCACACGGCTGAAAATCTGATCGGGTATGTCGATGCGATGCGCCTTGCCCTCTGCCACCCGCTCCAGCGCCGATCGGCCGGGGCCATATATGCCGGGCAAGCGGAAGACATGGACATCTTGGCACAAAGCCTGCCACGCAAGGTCGGCTTCGGCCCGCGCGGTGCGTCGCCCGCTGCCTATCGGTGCGCTTTCATCAACCCATGCGCCGCCCGTATCGCCATAGACTCCGGTGGAGGACAAATAGCCGATCCATGCAGGCGCGCGCGCGGCAATCGCCGCACCATATTTTAAAAGCACGGGATCGCCGCCTTCGGCCATGGGCGGCACGCTCGATAAAATATGCGTTGCGGTCTCCAACGCGGATAGCACTGCAGCGCTATCATCAAAAGCAACGGCATCGCCGCCGCTCATCCGTTTTGTGCCTGTGACCAACCAGCCATCGGCGCGCAAAGTGTCGGCAAGGCGGGTGGCGGTGTAACCCATTCCAAATATAAGCATGTGTCGCTGCATATATTCTGGTTCGCAATCTAATGGCTTGCCGTCAAGCGCGGCAGTTGCGAATAGAGGCGGTGGGAGGAAACGCAAAGCATGGCAGTTGAGGTAATCCAATCAGGCGTGCTGAGCACAGTCGCCCATGGTTTTCTTGGACGAAAGGGCGGGGTGTCGACGGGAATCTATGCGGGCCTAAACGTAGGGCTGGGTTCTGAAGATGCGCGGGAATCCGTCATTGAAAATCGGCTACTTGGCGTGCAATCGGTTCTGCCCGGCGCGATGCTTGCCCGCGTCCATCAGTTTCATTCTGCCGATGTTGTGCAGGTCGACAATGCCATTTCGCAAGATGATCCGCCGCGCGGCGACGCCATGGTGACCGACCAGCCCAACATCTTATTGGGTATAGTGACCGCCGATTGTGTCCCCGTCTTATTTGCAGACACCGAGGCCGGAGTCATTGGCGCGGCGCACGCAGGCTGGAAAGGCGCGATACATGGCGTGCTTGAAAATACCATTGCCTTTATGGAGAAACTGGGCGCGCAGGCAAGTCGCATAAGTTGCGCGATTGGCCCCTGTATTGCGCAGAAAAGCTATGAAGTGGATGAAGGATTTTTCCGCAACTTCGTCGCACAGGCCGCGCAAAACGAACGATTTTTTGCCGACGGCAAAGCGGACCATTATCAATTCGATATTGAGGGCTATGTGGCAGCGCGATTGGCGGCGGCAGGTATCCGGACGGTCGAATGCCTAGGCGAAGACACCTATAGCCAGCCCGACCGCTTTTTCAGTTACCGGCGCAGCTGCCATTTAGGTGAGCCCGGATATGGCCGCCAACTTTCCCTGATTGGACTGCACCCATGAAGGTGGAAAGAATTGGTTTTTGGGGCGGACTTATCGTCTTTACCGTGATGCTGTTTTTGCCAGCGCCAACAGGTATGGAACCATCTGCGTGGCACGTCGCCGCGCTTACTGTCTTGATGGCAACCTATTGGATGACGCAAGCCTTGCCGTTAACGGTGACTGCATTGCTGCCGTTTCTGGCGCTACCGCTGATGAATATCATGACCGCGCAGGATGTTGCGAAGGAATATTACTCGCCAATCCTGTTTCTCATTCTTGGTGGCGCGTTTCTGGCGCTCACCATTGAACGTACGGGCATGCACCGCCGCGTCGCACTCGCCATATTGGGAAAATCGGGACATAGTGTCACGGGCCTCATGATCGCGTTCATGGGTTCAACCGCATTGCTCAGCATGATGATGTCTAACACGTCCATCGCGCTCATCATGGTGCCGATAGCAGTCGCGGTGCTTGCCGCAGGCGGAACGAAACCTGGAGAAACCGACGGGCTGGCCGGTGCCCTAATCATGGGCGTAGCCTTTGCCGCGTCGATTGGCGGACTTGGGACGCTTGTTGGGTCGCCTACCAACGCGATTGCAGCCGCACTTGTGGAAAAGCAATTGGGCATAGAGGTCAACTTTCTGACATGGATGCTCTACGGCCTCCCCGTCGTGATTATCGGTGTGCCGTTATGCGCGTTCATTCTTATGCGGGTTCAGAACGTAACTGCGGGCAGTTTTGACGTTGATGCCGCGCGCGCAGCTATTGGCAAGGCGCGGCCTATGTCCGTTGCGGAAAAACGGCTCGTTCCAATATTTCTGTTGGTCATCGGCATGTGGATTGGCCAACCTTTGCTGGAGCCGCTTTTGCCCAAGGGCGGGATTACCGACGGCAGCATTGCGATTGCGGGTTCACTGTTATTATTCCTGATACCGGACGGCACAGGTCGTCCATTGCTGACCTGGCAGGAAGCGGACAGAGCGCCTTGGGGCGTCATCATGATGTTTGGTGGCGGCTTGGCACTCGCGGCTGGCATCACCCAGTCAGGACTCGCTGGGTGGCTTGGAGAGGCATTAGAGCCTTTGTCGGTCGTGCATCCCATCATCATCGCGCTGGCACTGACCGCTTTAGTCATTTTAATCACCGAATTTGCGAGCAATGTCGCAACCGCAAGCGGTGTGCTGCCTGTGGTCGCTGGCCTCGTGTCGGCAACGGGCGCGGATCCATGGTTGATGGCGATGGCTGCCTCCATGGCGGCAAGCTGGGGTTTCATGATGCCATCCGGCACGGGGCCAAATGCCATTGCATGGGCCAGCGGACATATTGCCCTGCCCAAAATGGTGAAGGCAGGATTTTATCTCGACCTCGCGGGCATTCCCCTCATTGTAGGAACGGTCTGGTTCGTTGGCACGCTTTGGGTACTATAAATTTAGGATCAATTTTCTGCCAAGCGCCAATCAAGGATGGGCCAGCCCTTTGTCTCCGCCAACTGCGCCAGCGGGCCATGCGGATTGGTAGCGAAAGGTTCGTCGGCAAAATTCAGCAATGGCGCGTCAGAGACATGGTCGGAATACGCACGGATATGACAATTGGAGCGCTCAAGGCTGTGTCGGTCCATCCACCGCTTCACCAGCTCCAGCTTTGCCGTGTCATAACAATTATGTCCGTCAATTCGCGCCAGCACATGGCCGCTGCTGTCGGTCGATAACTCTGTTGCAATGACATCATCAAAGCCAAGCCGTTTGGCGATCGCCTCTACATATAAACGATAAGAGGCAGTCGCCATGATATGGCGATAGCCAGCCGCCTTCTCCTCCGCCACGCGCGCCAACAATTGCGGATAGACGTTTTTGCCAACAACCAGATCCGCATGGCTTTCAAGATATTTTGCAAAATGCGCCTTTGGCACGCGCCTGCCAATCAGCAGAATTTGTGAAAACTGCTTAAGCCGCGAGCGGTCCCAAATCTTCAGCGCATATAGAACCAAACCAACCGGCAAAAACGGTGCAAACAACAATCGCCACGGTGACTTGTTTAACGCCATATGCAGAAGAAACCCATTATAGGTTGCGCGCCGCGTGATGGTCTTATCCATATCATATATGGCGAGCAGGGTCGTTTTGGATTTAGTCATCATGATCTTAAAGGCATAACTTTAACGAAGAAGTCTACAGGCTTGTGATAGTCCCCATAATAGGCCAATTATATAGCTATGGCTAACACTGCCGATTTCACTGTTGAAGATTTGCCCAGCGGGCAACTTCTCCGGCTGTCCGGTGAATTCGTCATTGCGTCCATTGGTGAACTAGACCGCAGTTTGCGCGACATTAGCGGCCCCGTTTCCGAAATCGACATTTCCGGCATCACCCATATGGACACCGTTGGCGCATGGCTTGTCCATCGGACCGCTAAGGAACATAATGCCCAAATCACCGGAGGCGCAAATGACGCCAGCCGCTTGATTGATGCTGTGCGCGGTGTCGATCAAGCCGAAGTTGTCGCCAAACCACCTATTTCGTCGCTGTATCATTTTTTGGCCGAAATAGGCAGCGGTGTTGTCGTCGGCATAACGACTTTTTTGCAATTTTTGGGCTTTGTCGGGCAAGTGGTCAAAGCGTTCTTCAATTTACTGATGAACCCGAGCCGCTTTCGCTGGCACGCGGTGGTTCAGCATTTTGACATGGTGGGCGTCCGTGCATTGGGCATTGTCGGTCTGATGAGCTTCCTCATCGGCATCGTCATTGCGCAACAAGGTGCGGTGCAGCTGCGCCAATTTGGTGCGGAGGTTTTTACCATCAACCTCATCGGTCGGCTTACACTGCGTGAACTTGGCATTTTAATGACTGCGATCATGGTCGCGGGTCGATCCGGATCTGCCTTCGCTGCACAGATCGGGACGATGAAGATCACCGAAGAAATTGACGCCATGCGCACGATCGGCGTTGTCCCTGTGGAAGCATTGGTCGTGCCGCGCGTAATCGCTGCGGTGGTCATGATGCCATTGCTGGGCATTTTTGCTTCGTTAATGTCTATCATTGGCGGCGGATTATTATGCTGGATCGTCCTGGATATCCCGCCAGCGACCTTTGTGCAGCGACTGCGCGAAGTAACGCCTATAACCGACTTTTGGGTTGGCATGATCAAGGCCCCGGTCTTTGGGGCAATCATCGCCATGGCGGGCTGCTTTCAGGGGATGCAGGTGAAAGGCAACGCCGAACAAGTCGGGTTAAGAACAACCGCAGCGGTGGTGCAGGCCATTTTTCTCGTTATCGTCCTAGACGCATTTTTTGCAGTGTTCTTCAGCGAAATTGGTTGGGATTAAGCGATGAATGCACCCAACATCATTTCCGTGACTGGCCTGTGCAACAGCTTTGGCGACCAAGTCATCCATCAGGATCTCAACATCGAAGTGCGCCGTGGCGAGATATTGGGCGTCGTTGGCGGGTCGGGAACAGGTAAATCCGTGCTCATGCGGTCAATCATCGGCCTGCAAGAACCCGATTCAGGCGAAATCCGGGTTTTTGACGAAGGTATGATTGGCAAGGAAGAAGACCAAGCCACCGACGTCCGGCGGCGCTGGGGCGTTTTGTTTCAGGGTGGCGCATTGTTTTCGACCTTAACCGTCGCGGAAAATGTGCAGGTGCCCTTGCGCGAATTTTATCCGGATTTCAGCAAAGAGCTGCTCGACGAAATCGCCCGCTACAAAATATTCTTAAGCGGCCTTCCGCCAGAAGCGGCGCATAAATATCCATCTGAGCTATCGGGTGGTATGCGCAAGCGCGCTGGTGTGGCGCGGGCATTGGCGATGGATCCGGAATTGTTGTTTCTGGATGAACCGACCGCCGGACTTGATCCCATCGGAGCCGCAAAATTCGACAATTTAACTCGCGATTTGAAAGAGACGCTGGGACTCACCGTCTTTTTGATTACGCATGATTTGGATACGCTCTATTCCATTTGTGACCGAGTGGCCGTTTTGGCAGATCGGAAAGTTATAGCCATTGGTGCAATTGAAGAATTATTGGCCATCGATCACCCGTGGATCAACGAATATTTCAGCGGCCCACGCGGTCGCGCGGCACGTCGCGGTCACAGCGACCAAGATGATTCCGCCCGTGCAAAGACGCAGCAGCTAGGAAGGTCATAAGGCGCTAAGATGGAAACTAAATCCAATTATGTGATGGTGGGTGCTGTCACGCTTCTCCTTCTCGCGCTGCTGGCGGCCTTTACCGTTTGGCTTTCGCGGACAAGTGACGGCGACAAGAAAGAATATGACATATTCTTTCAGCAATCGGTCAATGGCTTAGCCAAGGGCTCGGGCGTATCCTTTTCTGGCGTTCCAGTGGGCCAAATTGAAAGTATCGAATTATGGGAGCCCGATCCGGAATTCGTTCGGGTGCGCATCAGTATCAAGGATACGGTGCCCATACTTTTGGGTACGACCGCGACGATTAATGGTGTTGGTTTCACGGGCGTGTCGGAAATTCAGCTGGATGGAGCGGTCAAAGGCGCGCCTGCGCTGGATTGTCCTGAGGATAATCCGCAAACGGCCTGTCCAACGGGCGTACCCGTCATTCCCACAAAGCCCGGTGCTTTGGGCGAACTGCTCAACAACGCGCCTTTGCTTTTGGAGCGGTTGTCGACTTTGACCGAGCGGTTGACCAACATATTGTCCGACAAGAATCAACAGTCCATCGAACAGATTTTGGACAATGTGGAAAGTCTTTCGGGATCATTGGCAACGCAAGGACCCGACTTGCGTGCAGCCATTCAGGAATCCCGCATTGCTTTGCAAAAGGCAGGTCTGGCTGCGGATGAGATTACCAAAATGGCAGGGGCGACCAATAAGATACTCGACAGCGACGGTCGCCCGATGCTGGATGAATTGCGCAAAACCCTGCGCGCCGCAAATGGTAGCCTGGCTGCCTTGGAAACAACCTTGAACAATGCGAACCCGGCTATTGAAACATTGAATACGCAAACTTTGCCCGAAGTGGCGCAACTGGCGCGCGACTTGAGAGACTTGTCGACATCGTTAAAGTCGGTGACCGAGAAAGTGGACCAAGGCGGCATAAGCAGTGTCGTCGGCGCACCCGCCTTACCCGATTTTAAACCCGGCAGCAGGAACCAAAAATGATGTTCAGCAAAATCTCCGGATCGCGCCTATGTGCGTTACCTCTCATAATGGCCCTTGGCGCGTGCGTAAGCTTCGGTGTTAAGGCACCAGTCTCCATGCTTGTCCTGACAGCCAACAATGTCGTGGCTTCCGGTGTTGCGCGGACAGCGACAGCGGCAGACGCCTTGGTTATCCAGATACCACAAGTCCCGCGCAAGCTGGATAATAATCGGGTGCCAGTTCAGATTGACGCCAGCAGTATTGCCTATCTCAAAGACGCATTTTGGGCCGATAAACCCGCCCGCTTGATGCAGAGTTTGCTCGTCGAAACCGTTTCGGCAAAGAGCGGGAACTTAGTATTAAACGAAGCCGATGCGGGCGGAAAGGCTGCGCGCTATCTATCGGGAAGCCTAATAGAATTTGGTATTGATGCGGAAACGAACGAAGCTGTAGTCGTCTATGACGTGGTCAAAATCATCCGTGGCAGCGCTACCGAAAAGCGTCGATTTGAGGCCCGCCGTCCCATATCCGCGATTGCACCCGCACCTGTAGGCGTGGCGTTGAATGCCGCCGCAAACGACGTTGCGGGTCAGATCGCCGACTGGGTGGGCTAAAGACCGAACCCCGCCGGCTGCGGCCAGCCTTGGTTATAAGCTGCCAATATCTTAAACAATGTCCCCATGCCGCCTGGCGTGACCAGCCTATTGCGCGCAGCAGTTATATCTGCCGCTCTTGTGGGATTCGACGCCGTTAAAATTTGCGCACGCTGATCAATGCCCACACCCGAAAGCCATACGCCTTGGTCACTTGGTCCGGCCACCAAAAGACCACTATTTTTTGCGCAGTTCGCCAATTCAAAAAAGTCGACATGCGCCGTCAAATCAAGCTGGCCTGGATTATTGAAAGGATCGGCATATGCGTGGCTCTGAACCGCTTGTAAAGTGTCGCCCAAAGCAGGCTGTGTATAGCCATAATCAATGACCAACATCACCCCGCCTTGCTTTGCCAGTCGGGCCGAAAGCTGCTGCATGATCGAAGATGCATCAGGACAGATTTCATAAATACTGCCCAAAGCGGCGTCACGAAATTGTTCGGGGATGAGGTCATCGGTCGCACAAACGCCGGGCAATGCGGCAAAGCCTGCCCCGTCGTCCCGAACAACAACTCGCTCCCGCCAGCCGGCTTGCGTCAGGATAAATTGCTGCACTGGCAAAGCGTCAAAAAACTCATTTGCCACAATGCACAAAGGCGCATCGGTCGGAAGACTATCCAGATTGTCATGGAATATCGCGTCCGGCACTGCCTGCAACTGCTTGGCGCGCAATGCAGGGCTATTTTCTAAGAAATGGACCGATGGTTCCCAGCCAAAACGCTGCATTGTGCGCAGCGCATCTGCCGCCAAAGTTCCCCGGCCAGGGCCAAGCTCCACATAATGGCAGGTGGCCGGACGATGGCGTAACCAGATATCGCTCAGCCAAATGCCCACCATTTCGCCAAACATCTGGCTGATTTCTGGCGCAGTGATGAAATCACCTTCGGCGCCCAAAGGGTCAGCGCGACCATAATATGCGGTGTTGGCCACACGCATATAGTCGGCAACGCTGATGGGTCCTGAAGCCTCTATCTCTTGCGCTAGGCGGACTGATACTTGCGCGCTGTCAGGTGACACTATTACTGCCGGACATGGCCTCGGCGCGCTGCTTGCGGGCACCTGCGGTGAATACCAAGAACAGTCCAACCAATATCATAGGAATGGTGAGCCACTGCCCCATGCTCAGGCCGCTTGCTTCCACCAGCCACTGCAACTGCTGGTCTGGTTCCCTGACAAACTCGATAGAAAATCGGGCTGTGCCGTAAATGATTGCCGCCATACCCGTCAGGAACCCTGGCCGATACCGCGCACTGGTTTTCCAGAATAATGGCCACAATATTGCGGCCATCAACAGCCCTTCAAACACAGCTTCATAAAGCTGGCTTGGATGGCGCGGCAAATCACCGCCATTGGGAAACACAATGGCCCACGGCACGTCGGTAACGCGGCCCCAAAGTTCATCATTCACGAAGTTCGCCAGGCGCACGAGGAATAATCCAAAAGGCACAACGCAGGCAACATAATCACATACCCGTAAGAAAGAGAGCTTATGCTTGCGTGCCAACAGCCAGATCGAAAAAATGATTCCAATTGCGCCGCCATGGAATGACATCCCGCCTTCCCACAGTTTGAAGATGTCCATAGGATTCTGCAAAATGGAGGGTTGGTAGAATAAAATATACCCTATCCGTCCGCCCAAAATAATACCCAAGGTGGTATATAAGATTATGTCATCGGCTTGCTCACGTGACATGGGCGCACCCGGACGTGCGAGCAATTTCATCAACATCCAATAGCCGAGCAAGATGCCGACCAAATATCCAAGCGAATACCAACGGATTTGGAAGAAGCCCAAATCAAGCGCAACAGGACCTACGCCGAGGTCCGTAAACTGAATATATCCGGCGGCAGTTGAAATAATCTCGAATGACACAATATTTCCTCAGGATCTTTTGACATTCCTATAGAGCCAAATAGAAGTCACACAAAGAGTTTAGGAGAGAATCACATGCCGTCGCAGTTGGACCTTGCAATCGATGCCACCATTAACCGGTTCATGGCCAATGATGGTCCCTTGGCCGTTACCTATGCCGAGAAAAACGGTGTTCAAATGCCCGTGTTCGCCAAAGCACCGGGAAACATGGCCGACTATTTTGCATTTTTCTGCGCGACCCATGCGGACAAGGAATTTTTGGTCGATGGCGATATCCGGTTAAGTTTCGCAGAAACCTATGGAGCGGCGCGCGCCTTGGCAGGCGGCCTTGTCGAAGGCCACAAGCTGCAAAAGGGTGAGCGCGTTGGGATTGCGGCGCGCAATTCGGCCAATTGGATTGTTGCCTATATGGCAATTGTGATGGCGGGCGGCGTTGCAACGTTGCTTAATGGCTGGTGGCAAGGCGGGGAACTGTCCGAAGGCATTCGTATGGTTGGCTGCCGCTTTGTTCTTGCCGATGAACAGCGTGCTGCACGGATGGCCGGACAAGATCTTGGCGGTTGCGAACTCCTTATCATCAACCATGATTCCCTGCCCTTGGATGGTCTGTCAGTTTTGACCGCTAAAGGTGGCGGCGCAGCAACAGCTTTGCCAACGCTAGATCCGCTGGATAACGCGACGATATTGTACACCTCTGGTTCAACCGGACAGTCAAAAGGTGCGGTGTCGGACCATCGTGCTGTCGTCCAAGGCGCAATGAGCTATGTAGGCCAAACGCTTGTCTTCTTTGAACTTATGTCCGCCAGTGGCCAGTCGATGCCGGCGCAACCTTCGGCGCTCGTCAATGTGCCCTTGTTCCACGTTACCGCGTCGATACCTTTGGTGCTGCAAAGCTTCGCCATCGGCCGCAAGCTCGTTTTGATGCCCAAATGGGACGCAGAAGATGCGATGCGGATTATCGAGAAAGAACGCATCACTTATTTCGTGGGCGTTCCGTTGATGAGCATTGAGCTTGCAACGCACCCAGCCCGGCACAAATATGATTTAACAAGCTGCACCGCATTTGCCGCCGGCGGCGCGCCGCGCCCTGTCGAGCATGTCAAAAAAATCCGTAAAGAAATGAGCTGGGGTTATCCATTATTGGGCTACGGCCTTACTGAAACCAACGGCGTTGGCTGCGGTAACTTCACGGACAATTATCTGGAAAAGCCAACCAGCACTGGTCCTGCGACCAAGCCACTTGTCGAGGTACAAATGCTGGATGATGACGGAAATGTCTTGCCGCAGGGTGAACGTGGCGAAGTGGGCATTCGAACGATTGCCAATTTCAATGGCTATTGGAATAATGAAGAGGCCACACGCGAAGCCTTTACCACCGATGGATTTTTCCGGACTGGCGACATTGGTTATCTCGACGAAGACGGCTATTTGTTCATCGTCGACCGCAAGAAAGATATCATCATCCGGGGCGGCGAGAATATCAGTTGCCCAGAGGTCGAAGCCGCGGCCTATGAGCATGACTCGATTGTCGAATTGTCGGTCTTTGGTATCGCAGATGACAAATATGGAGAGGTTCCTGGCATTGTCTATTACACAAAGGATGGCGTCACGCTGACCGCGGATGAATTGAAAGCGTTTTTGGCCCCTCGCCTTGCACCATTCAAAATTCCTGTGCATTTCTGGCAAGTGGCCGAACCACTTCCTCGCCTAGGGACGCAGAAAATCGACCGGGTGACGCTGCGACGCGAATATAATGCCAAGATACCTGCTTGATACTGACATGATGCCGGATCGCGACTAAGGTCGCGTGATGGCATCAACAGTAGAACGGATATTCAAGCAGCGCGACATTATCGACCGGAGCGTGCTTGCCGAACAGATTGAAGGCATTGTTCACGCATGTGGAGCCGAAGCACGCCGTCCACATGTCGTAGAGATATTGCAAACGGCCCTAGCCAATGGTCGGACCGAAATTCAACGACGCCTCAATGCAGCGCCGTCGCAAGGCTATCGTGCGTCGGCGGAACAAGCATTCCTTGTCGATCAAATCGTCCGGCTCATCTACGATTATGTCACTGTTCATGCCTATCCCGCTGCCAACCGCTCGGCATCCGAAAGGATCGCGGTTCTGGCTGTCGGTGGATATGGTCGCGGGGAAATGGCCCCGCATAGCGACGTGGATATCGGCTTTGTAACGCCTTTCAAGCGCAGCTCCTGGACCGAGCAGGTCGTCGAAGCGATTCTGTATTTGCTCTGGGATCTTGGGTTGAAGGTTGGTCAATCAAGCAGATCCCTCGATGAAACGGTAAAGATGGCGCAAGAGGATTTGACGATTCGCACCGCTTTGCTGGAAAGCAGGTTTGTGTGGGGCGATCGCGGCGTTTACGAAGAGGTTTCATTACGTTTTTGGAATGAAGTTGTCGCAAACACGGCATCAGACTTTGTCCGCCTAAAAATGATTGAACGCGATGATCGGCACCGGCGCATGGGTGACAGCCGATATGTGGTCGAACCCAATATCAAAGATGGCAAAGGCGGGCTGCGCGACCTCCACACGCTCTACTGGATTGGAAAATATATCCACAAAGTGTCAGCCGTGTCGGAACTTGTCGATGTTGGCCTGCTAACAATCGATGAATATAATCGTTTTAGAAAAGCCGAGAACTTCTTGTGGGCGGTGCGTTGTCATATGCACAACATCACCGGACGCGGGGAAGACCGTCTGACATTTGATCTGCAACGCGAGGTAGCGGAGCTTATGCACTTTGCAGATCGCCCCGGCCGCTCAGCGGTTGAGAGGTTCATGCATTTTTACTTTTTGAACGCAAAAACGGTTGGCGATGTAACGGGATTATTCCTGGCGCATTTGGATGAAGCTATGGCCAAAAAAGGCCGTCGGTTTTTGCCCAGCTTTGGCCGGAAGCCAAGAAAGCTCAACGGCTTTCAACTGGATCGTGGTCGCCTCGCGCTACCCGATGATGGTTTTTTTGCGCAAGACCCCGTGCGCTTGCTCGAGATATTTCATTTGGCGGACCTGCATGAATTGGAAATTCACCCGCTGGCGATGCGTGCCGCCCAACGAGATGCCCGGATGATCGACAAAGTGGTACGGCGCGACCCTAGAGCCAACGCGCTGTTCCTGGATATATTGACGTCGCCGCGCGACCCGGAAACGGTGTTGCGCTGGATGAATGAATCTACCGTTTTTGGCCGATTTATTCCCGATTTCCGCCGCGTCGTAGCGCAGATGCAGTTCGACATGTACCACCATTACACCGTTGATGAGCATTCGATCCGCGCCATTGGCTTGCTGGCTGATATCAACCGCGGCAAACTCAAAAAAGATCACCCATTGTCTACGGCGATGGTGCAGCAGATTGTCAGCAAGCGGGTATTGTTTGTGGCAACCTTGCTCCACGATATTGCGAAGGGGCGTGGCAGCGACCATAGTGTATTGGGCGCGGAGATTGCCGAAACCTTATGCCCGCGGCTCGGTCTTTCACCAGCTGAGACGGAAACCGTTGCCTGGCTTGTCCGTTATCATTTGTTAATGTCGGCCACTGCGTTCAAGCGGGACTTAGCGGATTTCAAGACCATCCTGGATTTTTCTCAGGCTGTCCAGTCGCCCGAGCGGTTGAAGCTTTTATTGGTCTTGACCGTCGTTGACATCCGCGCTGTTGGACCAGGCGTTTGGAACAGTTGGAAACGACAGCTTTTGTCGGACCTGTTTGAAGCTACTGAAGAAGTTCTGCGCTTGGGACACAAACAACGTGGCCGGGATGAGAGGATTACCTCGAAAAAGGCGCAGCTTGAATCCGCGTTGCAACTTCCGCCCGATAGCTTCGCGGCTTTTGCAAAAACGCTTCCTGACGCTTACTGGATCGCCGAACCAGACGACATCATTGAACGCAACGCCATGCATCTTCTTTCCAATTCCGGCACAGAACTTGCCATTGATGCCTGTTTCTATCCTGATCGTGGTGCGACGCTTGTCACGGTTTTTGCGGCCGACCATCCAGGATTATTTTACCGCATAGCGGGCGCCATTCATCTGGCGGGCGGCAATATTATCGATGCGCGGATTCACACCAGCAGTGACGGCATGGCGGTCGACAATTTCCTTATTCAGGACCCGCTGGGTCGCCCTTTCCAGGAGCAAAGCCAGTTAAACCGCCTCAAGCGCAACATTGAAGAGGCGCTCACCAACCGCGCACGTTTGATGACTCAACTGGACGCAAAGCCCAAAGCGCTGCGCCGGGCCGACGCCTTTAAAATCGCGCCATCTGTGTTGATTGATAATCAAGCATCTAACCGATTTACAGTGATTGAAGTTAATGCGCTGGATCGTCCCGCCTTGCTTAACAATTTGGCGCTCGCGTTGTTTGAATCCAAAGTTACATTGCACAGTGCGCATATCGCCACTTACGGGGAACGCGCCGTCGACACATTTTATGTGACGGATTTATTCGGCGGCAAAATCGAAAATAAAAACAAGTTAAAGGCACTTGAAACCAGGCTTTTGGAATCAGCCGCAGTGAAGGCGCGTGCAAAGCCAAAGGCCGCGGCCTAAAATTCAAACCCCATCTGTGAGATCGCGCACAGAGGGCAAAAAAAAGGCCAGTCTTTCGACCAGCCTTTCTTTTAACCTGAAATCAGATTGGGAATTACATTCCCGAACCTGGACCATAGGTGACTTCCACGCGACGGTTTTGCGGTTCACGCTCACCATCTGCAGTTTGTACCAATGGTGCAGTTTCACCGAATGCTTCACTGGCAATCGCGCCAGCTGATACGCCCTTGGACTCAAGATACGTACGAACGGTGTCGTTACGACGCTGTGAGAGGCCAACATTGTACTTTGCAGCACCCGACTTATCGGCGTGACCTGCAAGCATAACCTTTGCACTGCCACAGTTCGAATATTGCGCAACGGCATTATCGAGAACCGAAGCCGCGTCTGGACGCAGGTTCGATTTATCCCAATCGAAGAACACGATATAAGGACCCGTGTTGCACACCGGCGCAGGTGGCGGTGGTGGCGGTGGTGGGGGTGGTGCCACATAAGGTGGCGGTGGTGGCGGTGGTGCCACTTCAACAGGCGCAGGTGCACCGCCGAAGTTATAAACCAAGCTACCCATCACGCTGTGCGAACGGAAGCGTGTCTCTACGGCACGGCCAAGACGATCAACAAGACCGACCTTATCCGCGTTGAAGAAACGATACTTCAGGCCCACATCCCAGTTATCGCTCAATGGCGCACGAACGCCAGCAAGTGCCTGCCATGCAAAACCCGTATCGGAGTCATCGAGGAATGAAGGTGCTACTAAAGTGGTCTGCGCGTCTACACGAGCAACACCAACGCCGCCACCAACAAAGCCCTGAAGGCCGTCGTCATCACCGAAATCAAACAATGCATTGACCATGAAGCTCAGTGCATTTGCGTCACCGGCTACGGCGTAGTTAC
>CAIPUN010000046.1 GCA_903868245.1 uncultured Sphingomonadales bacterium
TCTGGTAAATAACGCGGGCGTAACGCGCGACAATTTGACGATGCGCATGAAAGATGACGAATGGGATGATGTCATCCGCATCAATCTTGAGGCCACATTTCGCCTGATGCGCGCCGCGACGAAGCCCATGATGAAGGCGCGCTTTGGCCGTATCATCACGATCACCAGCGTTGTCGGCACCACTGGCAACCCCGGTCAGGCCAATTATGCCGCGTCCAAAGGCGGCCTGACGGCAATGACCAAAGCGATTGCCCAAGAACTCGCCAGCCGCAATGTAACCGCCAATTGCGTGGCACCAGGCTTCATCGCCACAGCCATGACTGAAAGCCTGCCTGAAACCCAAAAAGAGGCGCTGAATGCGCGCATTCCGATGGGCCGCATGGGTGAAGGTGCCGACATTGGTGCCGCCGTTGCCTATCTCGCTTCGCGGGAAGCCGGTTATGTTACGGGCCAAACAATCCATGTAAATGGCGGCATGGCGATGCTTTGATGCATAAGCATCGCTTGCCACTTGCCAGCGGCTAATCTGCACATTAGGGCGATAGCTGAAATTCATCATCCCAACCAATAAGGGGCATAAAAATGAGCGATACCGCGGAACGGGTCAAAAAGATCGTAGTAGAACATCTGGGCGTTGAAGCCGACAAGGTGAATGAAGCTGCAAGTTTCATTGATGATCTGGGCGCAGACAGCCTTGACATCGTTGAACTGGTTATGGCGTTTGAAGAAGAATTCAACGTTGAAATCCCTGACGATGCCGCTGAAAAGATTGCTACCGTCAAGGACGCGATCGATTTCATCAATAGCAACGGCTAAGCCGTAACGCGCGATGATGCGCGGCTAGATAAAAATTCAAACGGCTTTCCGACCAGCGTTACGTGCGCTTCCGTCGGAAAGCCGTTTGCTTTTTGGCCCCTGTTCGCAGTAATGGACCGTAAAGATTAGATTTTGGAGATAACGCAATGCGTCGTGTCGTGGTCACTGGATTAGGTCTGGTTACACCTTTGGGTGCAGATGTTGAAACCACATGGTCCAACCTGATTGCCGGAAAATCTGGCGCTGGCATGATCACGCATTTCGACGCCAGCGACCAAAAATGCCTAATCGCGTGCGAAGTGAAGGGTAAGGACCACCCTTGGGGCTTTGACCCAGACAAGCGCGTGGACCATAAGGTGCAGCGTCAGGTTGATCCCTTTATCATTTACGGCATTGATGCCGCTGGCCAAGCATTGGAAGATGCTGGCCTCTCTGAATTGACAGAAGAACAAAAACTGCGCGCAGGTTGTTCGATTGGCTCAGGGATCGGCGGATTGCCTGGCATTGAAAGTGAAGCGTTATTGCTGGCAGAAAAAGGTCCCGGCCGCGTTAGCCCGCATTTCGTGCATGGCCGCTTAATCAACCTCATCTCGGGTCAAGTCAGCATCAAATATGGCCTAAAAGGCCCTAACCACGCCGTCGTCACCGCCTGCTCCACAGGTGCGCACTCAATCGGCGATGCCGCCCGCATGATCCGCGACGATGACGCCGACATCATGGTAGCCGGTGGTGCAGAAAGCACTGTAAACCCGCTGGGTATCGCAGGCTTTGCGCAGGCCCGTGCGTTGAACATGAGCTACAACGACCGTCCAGAGGCTGCCAGCCGCCCTTATGACAAAGACCGCGACGGTTTCGTAATGGGCGAAGGCGCAGGCGTTGTTGTTTTGGAAGAATATGAACATGCCAAGGCGCGCGGCGCGAAAATCTATGCCGAAGTGGTTGGTTATGGCTTATCGGGCGATGCCTATCACGTTACCGCCCCGCATCCCGAAGGTGACGGCGCGTTTCGATCCATGCAGATGGCGCTGAAAAAGGCCGGCATGACACCCACGGATATTGATTATATCAATGCGCATGGCACTTCGACCATGGCCGATACGATTGAGCTGGGTGCGGTAAAGCGCTTATTTGGTGATGCGATAGCAAATGTATCAATGAGCTCAACTAAGTCCGCCATTGGTCATTTGTTGGGTGGCGCTGGTGCGGTGGAGAGCATTTTCTGTATTCTTGCGCTCCGTGACCAAATTGTGCCGCCGACGCTCAATCTCGACAATCCAGACGAAGGCACCGAGGGCGTTGATCTTGTTCCGCATGTCGCCAAGAAACGTGAAGTGAAGGCTGCTTTGAACAACAGTTTCGGTTTTGGCGGTACCAACGCCAGCCTCATCATGAAATTGGCTGAATAAACAAACGTGGCGACACCACCATCGCATATTTTGCAGCTTGTCATTCCAGCACATGCGGGAACTGACGGCGGAAATGAAAAAGGTTAATTGTGGTAAAGCGATCAGGTACACAGCCAAAGCACCGCCTCGCCAAATGGGCGGTAGTTGTGGCGGCGCTGCTGCTGGCAGTAATCGCCGGTACCTTCATCCACGGATGGACCGCGCCTGGGCCGCTGGAGCGCGCAGCAACTGTAATCATTAAGCCAGGTTCAAGCATGATGTCCGCTGCGCGTCAGCTTGAAAAAAGCGGTGTGATCAAATCTGCTGATGCATTTGTCAGCCGGGCAAAGATTTTTGGTGCGTCTAACAACATCAAGGCGGGCGAATTTGTCATACCAGCAGAGGCGTCTAATTCCGATATATTGTCCATCCTGACAGATGGGAAAACCGTGCAACGCATGGTCACCATTCCCGAAGGCATGCCGTCGATCATGGTGTACGAACGCCTCATGGCCAATGACCAGCTCACCGGCAGCATTTCCGTGCCAGCCGAGGGCTCGGTTTTGCCGGACAGCTATGCCTTTGACAAAAACGAACCGCGCGCTGCTGTTCTGAAACGCATGCAGGATGCCATGACAAAAACGATGGCCGAGTTGTGGCCGGAGCGTAGCGCGAACGCGATGGTCAAAACGCCGTTAGAGGCGCTGACGCTGGCATCCATTGTCGAAAAAGAAACGGCGCTTAAATCGGAATTACGTATCGTTTCTGGTGTGTATTCCAATCGCTTACGCACAGGCATGCGGCTGCAGGCCGACCCGACGATCATTTACCCCATCACCAAGGGCAAGTCGCTTGGCCGGCGCATTCGCAAGTCCGAAATCCGGGATGTGAACGATTATAATACTTACGCCATGGCTGGCTTACCAAAAGGGCCCATCGCCAACCCGTCACGCGCCGCCATTGCCGCCGTTCTGAACCCGCAAAAAACCAGCACCTATTATTTCGTCGCCGACGGCAAAGGCGGACATATTTTTGCCGACACGTTACAAGAACACAACGCAAATGTCGCAAAATGGTACGCCATTCGCCGCCAGCGCGGGGAAATGTAGTCCTTACGGCTCCACAATGTTGAACGCGCCCGGCATCGGGTCAAGCGCCGCCTGAAGCTTTTCAATCGCCGCCCTGTCGCCTTCAATCTTCAGCCCAGCAGCCTGTAATTGCGCCGCAGGCATTTTCAGGAACAATAAGGCCAGAAACAATTGGCGCGGGCCAGTGACCGTGACGCTAGGCGCTATGTGGGCAGAACCCATTTCGCTAAACATCACCGAATTGCCGACAGTGACTTTCGCGGTCTCTTTTCGGTCAGAAATCACAAAATTCAGGGCCAGTGCGGCATTGCCAATTATCTTCGGGTCAAGTCGGGTCGATACGGAATCGAGCAACAAACCGGTCGGTATCGCCGAAATCATGTCGATACTTTGCGGGTTAATGCCTGCCTTCATCCCAACACGCAATTCGTTGGCGCCTGTCAGGAACATGTTGCGCCAGATCGCGGATTCCGACTGATAGCCTTGCTGTTCATAGCTGTCGGCAAGCAAAGCCCGCCCTTCAAGATTTTTGGGTTCGGCAAAGACGAGTTGATTCAACAGGTCGGATGACCAGCGATAATCCCCGGCCTTCATCGCCTTTTTTGCCTCAGCCAACACCTTCTTTGCACCGCCCAACGCCGCGACCATTTTGGCCGCGCGGACCTCCGGCGGATGCGGGTTAAGGTTGGCGGGTACGGCATCATACCAACCCAGATAATATTGATAAATCGCCTTCGAATTATGGCTGTAGGTACCATAATAACCCTTGTTGAACCATTGGTCGCCAATGGCTGGCGGGGCTTTCAACGCCTCGGCTATTTCCGCCTGTGTCATACCTTTGTTCATCATGCGCACCGTCTGGTCGTGCAAATACCGATAATTGTCGCGCTGCCCTGCTAACCAGCCTTTGACTTCTGAAGGACCAAAGCGCGGCCAGCAATGGCTGGATGCGATAACATCACTCCGTCCGCCATATAGGTTGACGGCTTCGTTCAGAAAACTGGACCAGCTCAACGAATCACGCACTTTCGCCCCACGCGGGGTCAGGATATTGTGTAAGCTGCATGTCGCTATTTCAGCGGAAAGAAATGTACGCGCCGCAGGCACATAAACGTTCATTTCTGCCGGCGCTTCCGTATGCGGCACCATCTGGAACTCCAACGTCACGCCATCAACTTCGCGCTGTTCGCCGGTTTTGCGAATGTCGATGGTGGGCGGGATCAGCGTTATGTCACCTCCGCCAATGCCTTTACCGATGCCACTGCCCATTTGCCCCTTCGGGCCAGGCGTCAGGTTAGTGCCAAATTGAAACGTCGCGCGCCGGCCCATCGCAGGCCCCGCCATGACATTTTCGGACGCAGTCTCGGCCAAAAAATGCTCCGGCGCAATGATCTGAACCTTGCCTGCTTTTACGTCGGCCTCATCAATGATTCCGCGTACACCGCCAAAATGGTCGCCGTGGCTGTGACTGTAAATAACAGCTGTGACGGGCCGTGTGCCCAACTTCTCATTCACCAGCTTCAGCGCCGCTTCCGCGGTATCACGGCTGGTCAACGGGTCGATGATAATCCAACCCGTTTGGCCTTTAATCACCGTCATATTCGACACATCAAAACCGCGCACTTGCCATACATTGTCGGTTAACGCGTACAAACCATGTTTGCGCAACAGGCCCATATGCCGCCACAGGCTTGGGTTTACCGTGTCGGGTGACTGGCCGTCGACCATCCAGTCATAAGCACCCAGGTTCCAGACAGGCTTGCCATCCTTGTTGGTGATGATTGGGTCCGACAAAGTGCCCATAAAGCCCCTGTTAGCAAAATCGAGGTCACGGCCATCTTCGGAAGGAAGCTGCGCCGCAGCGCTGCGTTGCGCGGCAACCGTCGCCTCAGAAGCAGGCTTTGCATCTTGCGCAAATGCGCCTGTCGCTGACGCAGTGCTCAATAACGCCGCCCATAAAATTTTGTGCATCTTGTCCTCCCGAAGAATATTTAGGGCACGATGCAACATTAGATGCATGAGGTAAATCCGCTATTTCAGCGTCTAAAGCCGAATCACAAAAAACTGTAAGGATCGACGTCTATTCCAACCCGCACACCGCGCGGGAATTGCAGGCCGCCTAACCATTCACGGATGATATTCTGTACCTCGACCGAGCGCTGGGCATGCACCAAAAGGCGTTGTCGATAGCGGCCACGCAACATGGCAAGCGGTGCTGGCGCAGGGCCATAAACATGCATGCCGTTCACCTGCGGCGCTGCACCCCCCACGGCGCGCGCAGCCTCAATGGCTTCGCGCTCATCTTCGGACGAAATAATGATAGCTGCAAAGCGTCCGAACGGTGGCGCACCAGCGGATTTGCGTTGCTCGGTCTCGGCATCATAAAATGCATCACGGTCACCAGCGACCAAGGCCGCAATGACGGGATGATTGGGATTGCGCGTCTGGATGAACACCTCTCCGGGTTTCTCACCGCGCCCAGCCCGACCAGCGGCCTGCGCAATTTGCTGGAAGGTGCGCTCGGCGGCACGCAGATCGCCGCCCTCAAGCCCCAGATCGGCGTCGATCACCCCAACCAAAGTCAGTTCGGGGAAATGATATCCCTTTGTCACCAATTGCGTGCCGATAATGATGTCCACCGCCTTGTTTTCAACGCGCGACACAAACTCCGCCGCCTTCTCGGGCGACCATAGAGTGTCCGATGTCGCAACGATGGTCCGCGCATTGGGCAACAGGCGGTTCACCTCGTCACTGATGCGTTCAACGCCGGGACCGCAGGCAACCAGCGTGTCGCATTCGCCGCATTCGGGACATTGCTCCGGCGGCGGCATGACATGGCCGCAATGGTGGCAGGCAAGCCGCCGCACAAGGCGATGTTCCACCATCCAGCTTGTACAGTTGGGGCATTGGAACCGGTGCCCGCAGGTCCGGCACAAGGTCAACGGCGCATAGCCACGACGGTTAAGGAACAACAGGCTTTGTTCGCCGCGTTGGACACGTTCTTCCAACGCCTTGAGCAAGGTAGGCGCAATCCAATGCTGGGCTTCGGGCGCATCAAGCGTAAGGTCGATGGCTTTGATCTCGGGCATCTTTGCAGCGCCAAAGCGCGACGGAATCTCAAGGCCCTTGTAGCGGCCAATCGCTACCATATGCCGCGATTCTAACGCGGGTGTTGCCGATGCCAGCACAACCGGGAATCCTTCAAAATGGCCACGCATGACAGCAACGTCGCGGGCATGGTAGCGTACGCCATCTTCCTGTTTAAAGCTGGCCTCATGCGCCTCATCAACGATAATCAGGCGCAAATTGGCAAAGGGCAGGAACAACGCCGAGCGCGCGCCCACTAGAACTTTGGCACTGCCATCGGCAACGGCGCGCCAGACACGGCGGCGTTGAGTAGAGCGCAGATTGCTGTGCCAAACCGCCGGCTCGACGCCAAAGCGGGCTTCGAAACGAGCAAGGAAAGGGGCGGTCAGCGCGATTTCAGGAAGGAGCACCAGAACCTGTTTGTCCTGCCGTATCGCCTCAGCCACCGCCTCAAAATAGGTTTCGGTTTTGCCGGAACCTGTCACGCCATCCAGCACGAATGTGTCAAAGCCGCCCGCGCGCACTGCCTCGACCATGCTGTTTGCTGCCAATTGCTGCGCGTCGTTCAATTTTGGCGTGTCAAAGTCTGCCAACGGTTCGGGCAGCGGCGAATCAATGCTGATGGTGACAGGTTCAAACGCCCCCGCTTTGATGAGCCCGCGAATAACCGCGTCACTGACGCCCGCTTCGGCCGCGAGCTCGCGCACTAGACCTTGCGCACCCTCCAAGGCGTCCAGCGCGGCAGCGCGTTGCGGGGTCAACCGCGCAGGTTCAAAACCTGTGCGGCGATATTCGATAATGGTTCCCGTCGCGGTGAACGCTGCCGAAGACGACAATACCATGCGCAAAACCGACGCATGACTGGTAAGATAATAATCCGCGACCCAGTTTATTAGGCGACGCAAGCCTGGTCCCAGTGACGGACCATCAACAATTTCCAGCACTGCGCGAAGTTTGCTGGCATCTATTGCTTCATCGCCGAATACATCATCATCCCAGATGACGCCCGGCAGTTTACGTGGGCCAAGCGGCACCATCACCACGCTGCCCGGCCCTGCGATCATATCATCAGGCAGCCGGTAATCGAGCGGACCAATCGCTTGTGTCAACAAGACAACGCGGACGCGGTTGGTGGGCAAGCTCATGACGCGCGTATAGGCAATGATGCGGCGAACGTCACCATCTGGATGATCATCCCGCATCATCGCAATTCTGGTTCCAATAGGCCTGTTGTTTTCGGCGATATTTTGCCAAGAGACATGAAACCGAATCTCCAATCAGGAAATAATCTCATGAAATTCTTTGCCGACACCGCTGACATTGCCGATATTAAGGATCTGGCGGCGACTGGTTTGCTCGACGGCGTGACCACCAACCCATCGTTGATTGCCAAATCCGGCAGAGATTTCATTGAAGTCACCCGCGAAATTTGCGCCCTGACAGATGGCCCGGTCTCGGCAGAGGTCGTTGCACTTGATCATGCGACGATGATGAAGGAAGCCGAAATTCTGCGGAAGATTGCCGACAATGTCTGCATCAAGGTGCCATTGACCATCGACGGCCTGAAGACGTGCAAGGCACTTACTTCTGAAGGCACATTGGTCAATGTGACTCTATGTTTCTCCGCCAATCAGGCGCTGTTGGCGGCAAAGGCTGGTGCGACATTCGTATCACCCTTTGTTGGCCGTCATGACGACAATGGTTTTGACGGCATGCAGCTTATCAGTGACATTCGCCTGATCTACGACAATTACGCTTTTGACACCGAAATACTCGTCGCCAGCGTCCGTCACGGCGTCCATGTGCTTGAAGCCGCGAAAATTGGTGCTGACGTGATGACTGCACCGCCGTCAGTTATCAAAGGTCTGTTCAAGCATATCCTGACAGACAAGGGCATTGAAGGCTTTTTGGCCGATTGGGCAAAAACCGGTCAGGCGATTGGCTGATTTTGCACCAACAAATAGTATTGCGGCTTCTGAGGCTTTATCGTGATATATTGCGATACGGCCCCTATGGGCTATTGTCCGTATAGTGTTCAATAACGGGTGGACATATCTCTAGTTCCGAAAATGCGGGCACGTGGCCTGCCGGAGCCTAAAGATGAACAAGCCCGAGAAGGTATTTCCCATCGCCCATATCCATTATGAAGACGAAATCGGTCCGAACGGCAAAATTGTCGTTCCTGATGAAGTCCAAGATGCCA
>CAIPUN010000047.1 GCA_903868245.1 uncultured Sphingomonadales bacterium
GATATCGATCTACCCAAATTGGCTGACATGCCCGAAATCAACGTGGAACTTGTGCGCAATGACGAAGCGCCGGGTGGCGTGTCTGAATTGGGCGTTCCCGCGGTTGCGCCTGCGATTGCTAACGCCATTTTCTCCGCAACCGGTATCAGGCTACGCGAATTACCTTTATTGTCCAGAGGACTATGATGACATTACCGATTAACCACCCGCCCGTAGCAACACCGAAAATTGGCGTGCTATTAGTAAATTTGGGGACGCCTGATGCGCCGACGACGTCTGCTGTGAAACGCTATCTCAAGCAGTTTCTCTCGGACCGCCGTGTGGTCGAAATTCCGCAGATCATTTGGCAGCCGATCTTGCGCGGTATCATTTTGAACACGCGTCCCCAGAAATCAGCGCAGGCGTATGCAAAAGTTTGGACTGACAAAGGTTCGCCTCTAGCGTTTTTCACCGCTGGTCAGGCCGACGTGCTGCAAGCGCGCATGGGCGAGAGTGCCGATGTCCGCTATGCCATGCGTTATGGCAACCCGTCGGTTGCTGATCAACTTTCCGCAATGAAGGCAGCTGGGTGCAACCGCATATTGATTGCGCCGATGTATCCGCAATATTCGGGTGCAACGACGGGCACTGTGTTGGATGAGGCCTATGCGACGCTGACCGCGATGCGTTGGCACCCCGCGATACGCACATTGCCGGCTTATCATGATGATGCGTTCTATATTGGTGCTCTGAAAACCTCGATTGAGGCCTCGCTGGCTGGACTTGATTTTGAACCCGACGCTATTGTCATCAGCTTCCACGGCATGCCCGAACGCACCTTGCAATTGGGGGATCCCTATCATTGCCATTGCCAGAAAACGGCGCGTTTGCTGTCTGAGGCTATGGGGCGTGAATTGGTTGTCAGTTTTCAGTCGCGCTTTGGTCGCGCAAAATGGCTGGAACCTGCAACCGACGACACACTTATGCGGTTGGCGCGCGATGGTACCAAAAAGGTCGCAATTTTTGCGCCAGGCTTTTCCGTCGACTGTCTCGAAACGCTCGAAGAATTGGCCATGCAGGGCCATGAGCAGTTCGAAGAAGCTGGAGGCACCCATTACGCATATATGCCATGTTTGAATGACAGTGATGTCGGGATGGACATGGTAGAACGCATCATCCGTCGCGAGCTTGCTGGCTGGATTTAATAAGTCTTGATCCTAACATCTGAATGAGCGGCTTATGAGCTCTTCCCGACTAACGTTAACGGCAACTTGCGCTTGCTGAAAGGCGCAGTAATCATCGTTAAGAATTGCGGGAGGAGAGCGACGCATGACAAGAGTGGCAGTGGTTACCGGCGGAACCAGAGGCATTGGCGAAGCGATTAGCTTAAAGCTGCAAGAAAAGGGCCGTTTGGTCATAGCAAATTATGGCGGCAACGACGCTGCGGCCCACGCTTTTGCAGAGCGAACTGGCATCGCCGTTCGGAAATGGGACGTAGGAGACCATAAAAGTTGCATGGATGCCTGCGCCGCTATTGAGGCCGAATATGGTCAGATTGATATCATGGTTAACAATGCTGGCATTACGCGGGATGCTACGATGGTTAAGATGACTTTTGAACAATGGGATGAGGTGATCCGCGTTGACCTTACGGGGTGCTTTAACATGGCTAAGGCAGTGTTTGCTGGCATGCGTGAACGCAAATGGGGGCGCATTGTTAACATCGGCTCCGTCAACGGCCAAGGCGGGCAAATCGGTCAGGTAAACTATGCCGCCGCCAAATCAGGCATTCATGGCTTTACAAAATCCCTTGCGGCGGAGGGGGCGCGCCATGGCGTCACCGCCAATGCCATCGCGCCCGGATATATTGGCACGGAAATGTTGTCGACGATTCCTGAAAATGTCATGGAGAAGATTGTCGCCCAAATTCCCGTTGGCCGTCTTGGGCAGCCCGAAGAAATAGCGCGCGGCGTCGAATTTCTCACGAGCGATAATGCCGGGTTTATCACCGGATCGACCTTGTCGATCAACGGTGGCCAGCACATGTATTGATGGCCATTTGAACTTGAACGACTTGTATCACCCGCCCGTGAAACGCAGCATGACCTTAGCCGGGCATCAGACGTCAATCAGTCTTGAGCCATTATTTTGGGACCGACTTCGGGCGGTGGCGGAGGCGGACGGCTTGCCGGTCAACGCTTTGGTAGCGCAGATTGATGTCGCGCGGCTTGAATCGCGAACGCCCTGTGGCCTGGCAAGCGC
>CAIPUN010000048.1 GCA_903868245.1 uncultured Sphingomonadales bacterium
CGGAAAACGGACTGGTGCGCTCATATTCTCTCCGCTGGGCTACGTAGGCCTATGATCCATTACTAACCTAATGATGCACAGCTCATCTTATGCTCAATAGCCCATTTGCGATTTTGCTCGGGATGCCTGCTTATTTGTTAAGCTCAACTCGTTCCACCTTGTAGCCAGCATCATTCAAACCATCAACAAGTCCTTGTAGTTGATTGGCATCACGCGCTTCGCATTCAATATCGGTGATCAATCCCTTGGCTGGCAAGGTCGTAAAAATCCGCTGATGATAAATTTCAATGATGTTGACATTATGCTCGTTGAACAAACGCATCACTTTATACAGCGCACCGGGGCGATCCTGCAGTGTCAAACGCAGGCGCGCCAAGCGACCCGATCGCGCAAGGTCCCGCAAGAGGACGTTCGCCAGCAATCGCGTATCGATATTGCCACCGCATAGGACAACACCAACATTCTTGCCTGCGAATTTCTCAGGATGGGCCATCACCGCAGCAAGACCCGCAGCACCTGCGCCTTCGACAACCGTCTTTTCAATCTGTAACAACAGGCTGACGGCGGTTTCCAATTGTGCCTCATTCACCAAGACTATTTCGTCAACCAGTTTGCGGATGACTTCGCTGGTGAATGCGCCGGGCATTTTGACAGCTATGCCCTCTGCCAAAGTGTCGCCTTCGCAGGGCATTTGCAGATTGTTCAGCAACGCATACATTGAGGGGTAAAGCTCAGCTTGAACCCCAATAAGCCCGATATCAGGCTTCAACGTGCGTGCAACCGTGCCCATTCCGGACAGTAAGCCGCCGCCGCCAATAGGCACAACCAACATATCTAGGGACGGGATGCTCTCGAGCATTTCAAGTGCAACCGTACCCTGCCCAGCAGCAACATTCGGGTCGTCAAAAGGATGCACAAAGGTCAGCCCCTGCTCCGCCTCAAGCTGCCGTGCATGTTTGTAGGCATCGTCAAAAGTCTCGCCAAACAGCACGACTTTGCCGCCAACACTCTCAGTCTGCATGACCTTAACCGTTGGCGTTGGCACTGGCATGACGATGGTCACTGGAATGCCAAGGCGGGTTCCATGATAGCTCAGCCCCTGCGCATGGTTGCCGGCCGACGCTGCGATCACGCCTTTACTGCGTTGTTCTTCCGAAAGCAGAAGGATCGCGTTCAGCGCGCCGCGCTCTTTATAGGCAGCCGTGAACTGCAGGTTTTCGAACTTTAGGTAAATATTTGCGCCCGTCAGCTTCGACAAAGTCTGGCTATGCAAGGTCGGCGTTGCCACGATGGAATCGCGAATACGGTCATGGGCGGCGCGGACATGGTCCAAGGTCAATAGATCAGACATATAAAAGACCCTAACGCATCTGGCGTTAACTGAAAACAGTCATTAAGGCCAAGGCATGACCAGAATAGCTTTTATCGGATTGGGCGTCATGGGTGGCCCGATAGCACGGCATCTTAAACAGGCGGGGCATGATTTGACGGTGTATAACCGTTCACGCGCTAAAGCAGAAAAATGGGTCGAAGCTTATGGCGGCACACTGGCCACTTCTCCAGCAGATGCGGCCAAAGATGCAGAGGTTGTGATTAGCTGCGTTGGCACGGATGATGACCTGTCGGGCGTGACGCTTGGTCGCGACGGAGCGTTCTCGGCAATGGCAAAGGGCAGTCTGTATATAGACCACACAACGGTTTCCGCACGCATTGCTCGGCAGCTCGGTGTTGAAGCGAAATCGCGCGGTTTGCTGATTGTTGACGCGCCCGTGACTGGCGGACAGGCGGGTGCGGAAAATGGCACCTTGTCCATCATGTGCGGCGGAACGGAGGCGTCAGTTGCGGCAGCATCGCCAATTATTGCCGCTTATTCCAAACGTATTGTGCATGTCGGTGGTCCCGGCACTGGTCAAATAACGAAGATGTGTAATCAAATTGCCTTTGCTGGTGTTATCCAGTCGTTATCGGAGGCGCTGCGTTTTGCGCAGTCTGCTGAACTAGACGTTGAAAAGGTATATGAAGCCATTTCCGGCGGCGCGGCGCAAAGCTGGCAAATGGATAATCGTTGGGCCACGATGGCTGAGGAAAAGTTCGATTTTGGCTTTGCGATCGATTGGATGCGCAAGGATCTTGGATTGGCATTCGAAGAAGCCCGCGCGGTAGGCGCGACTTTACCGATTACGGCGATCATTGATCAGTTTTACGCCGATGTGCAGCATATGGGTGGGGGCCGACTGGATACCAGCGCGATTGTGAAAAGGTTACCTAAAGGATGAAGAAAACTGCATTGCCCCTGGCGTTCCGTTTTCGCATTCTCTCCCCGTTCCAAGGTCTGTTCGTGTCAAACAGGAATGGGCTGTTTTTAAAGTTATGCGCGCTCGCTTTGTTCACGAGCACCGCCGCTTCGCCAGCTTTCGCCGACGGGCTGGTTGAAAATGTGAACGGTATTACGCTCGACAAAGATGGCAAGGTCATCCGCTTTAATGCCATGCTCGTGGGCAGAGATGGTAAGGTAGCTGAATTGCTTACCAAAAAGGGCCATTTGCACAAGCAGCTTGATTTCCGCTTGGACGGACGCGGCGCGACATTATTGCCGGGCATGATTGACGCACATGGACATGTTATGGGCCTTGGTTTCCAACTCCTGACTCTTGACCTATCCGCCACCAATAGCCTTGCCGAGGCGCAAGCCGCGATCAAGGCTTATGCCGCGAAATATCCCGAACGTCGCTGGATTATTGGTCGCGGTTGGAACCAAGAAAAATGGGGGCTTGGACGCTTCCCAACGGCGCAAGATCTTGACGCGGCTGTCAGCGATCGCCCCGTATGGCTTGAACGGGTGGATGGCCATGCGGGCTGGGCCAATAGCCGCGCGATGGAAATCGCTGGCGTAAACGCCGCGTCAAAATCACCACCCGGTGGGCGCATCGAACTCATCAGCGGAAAACCGAGTGGTATATTTGTAGATGCCGCGTCGAATTTGGTTGGCAAATTTGTACCAGCACCTAAGCCCTTGGAACGTGACATTGCCTTGGGTGAGGCACAGAGAAAGCTGCACAGCTTAGGCATCACCGCCATTGCCGACATGGGAACATCTATGGATGACTGGCAAAGCTATCGTAGGGCAGGTGACGCTGGCTGGTTGACGCTAAGGATTATCGCTTATGCGGGCGGTATCGATAACATGGTCGCAATTGCTGGTTCGCGGCCAAGCCCATGGTTGTATAATGACAAGCTCCGGCTTGGCGGGGTGAAGCTATATCTCGACGGTGCCTTAGGCAGCAGAGGCGCTTGGTTGAAAAAACCTTATGCCGATGCTGCTGAGCAAACGGGTCTAAAATTTCTGGCGAGCGCGGAAATCCGCAACCTCATGGTGCGTGCATCTATGGACGGCTTCCAAACGGCCATTCACGCCATTGGTGACGCGGCCAATGCAGAAGTAATCGACGCAATCGAGGAATTGTCCGACACCTATAAGGGTGATCAACGCTGGCGGATTGAGCATGTGCAAATTGTTGATCCAGCGGATCTACAAAAGCTTGGCAAGCACGGTATTATTTCCTCGATGCAGCCTGTACATCAGACATCTGATCGCTTGATGGCTGAAGCAAGGCTCGGTCCAGAGCGGCTAAACGGCGCATATGCCTGGCAGTCTATTGCACGCGCCGGCGGCAAACTGGCCTTTGGTTCGGACGTACCGGTAGAATCAGCTGATCCTTTTGCTGGCCTTGCTGCCGCGATGACGCGTGAAGATGCCGACGGTCAACCCTTTGGTGGCTGGCGACCCGAAGAACGCGTCACGCGTGAACAAGCACTTGCTGGCTTTACAACCGGCGCCGCATATGCAGCTTTTGCAGAAGGAAAATTTGGCGCATTGACGCCTGGGCATTATGCCGATTTCATCTTAATTGATGTCGACCCATTGCTTGCAAGCCCCCGCGAATTGCGTAATGCAATCGTCAAGGAAACATGGGTCGCAGGACGGCCCGTTTATAAAAATGCTGCAGCAAATGCCGCGGACGAAAAAACGAATGGAGATAAACGATAATGCGCGCATGGACATTGGCTAGCCGCCCGGCTGGGCTTCCGAATGACAGCAATTTTGCGATGGTTGAACATCCTGACGCCCCACTTGGCGCAGACGAGTTTCGCGTGACCAATAGCTGGCTGTCGGTCGATCCCTACATGCGTGGACGCATGAATGATGCAAAAAGCTACGCGGATCCGTTCATGTTGGGCGAACCCATGACTGGCGGCGCAGTTGGCACAGTCACTGAAAGCAATAACGCAGAGTTCCCCGTTGGAGCGAAGGTGCTGCACATGGCCGGCTGGCGCGACAAGGTCGTTTTTGGCGGCGACAAAATGCCCCCTGCCGGAATGCCGCCAGTAAAACTGCCCGAGCTAGCTGTACCCGACCAACATTGGTTGAGTATCATCGGCATGCCGGGCGGTACCGCATGGTTTGGTCTGCTGAAAGTTGCTGAAGCCAAGGCCGGCGAAGTAATCTTCGTGTCAGCTGCGGCTGGTGCCGTTGGTTCCACAGTGACCCAAATTGCCAAAGCGAAGGGCATGAAAGTCATTGGCTCCGCTGGTGGCGCAGAAAAATGTGCTTGGGTCAAAGAACTCGGGGCCGACGCCGTGATTGATTATAAATCCGGTAAGGTGTTGCCACAATTGATGTCTGCCCTGAAGGATATGGGCGAAACCGGCATTGATGTGTATTTCGACAATGTTGGCGGCGAGCATTTTGACGCCGCGCTTGCGACATCCAAGGAGTGGGCGCGCTTCGCCATTTGCGGCATGATTGACGTCTATAATGACTTTAAGGCACAGCCTATGCAATATCTGCCTATGATCATTGGCAAAAGGATCATGATCAAAGGCTTCCTCTACCCTGATTTTTATGCGCAGGTGCCAGAGTTCAATGCCGACATGGCCGCCCTTATCCAATCAGGAGCCGTCAAAGGCCGCGAAACCGTTAAGGATGGGCTGGAAAAAACACCTGAGGCTTTCATCGGACTGTTCAGCGGCGAAAACACCGGCAAAATGTTAGTTAAACTCTAACGCAGAATGCTGCGCAGCATTTTGACCTGAAAACGTGAATGTTTTTCACGGTGAAATGCCGCGTCCCGCGTCGTCAATGCTGGTATTGTTGCAATATTGACGCACCGGAAAATTTTCAAAGCTTATAGTAGTTTAGGACAATGACATTCACCCCCCCCTTCGCTAGATTGTCAAGCACTGTGTCATTTAGGAGAAAACATATGTTACGACGTGACAAATCCCTCAGCCGTACCTTGAAGCTGTCAGCTGCCTGCCTCGCACTGGCGGTGCCCAGCATAGCATTCGCACAAGAAGCGCCTCAAGGCGAAGACACTTCCGACGCAGAAATTGTTGTGACCGCGCAAGGCCGTAGCCAGGTACTTTCCGACGTCCCAGTCGCCATTTCTGCCGTTAACGCCGAAACGCTGCAAAACAGCGGCGCGAACGACATTCGTCAGCTGAACCAAGTCGCGCCATCTTTGCTCGTGTCCTCAACCGGATCAGAAGCCAATGGCTCGGCCCGTATTCGCGGTATTGGTACAGTAGGCGACAACCCTGGTCTTGAAAGCTCGGTCCCTGTTTTCATCGACGGCGTTTACCGTTCACGTTCCGGCATTGGTTTGAATGAGCTCGGTGAGATTGACCGTGTCGAAGTGCAGCGCGGCCCCCAAGGCACTTTGGGTGGACGTAACTCGTCAGCAGGTCTGATCAGCATCTATTCGAAAAAGCCAAGCTTCACCTTTGGCGGCAGTGGCGAGCTGACCTACGGCAATTATGATTTCATGCGCGCCACAAGCAGCGTCACTGGCCCAATTTCAGAGCAATTGGCATTCCGTGTTGATGGCGTTTACGTCAAGCGCGATGGCTTCTACCGCGATGACCAAAATGGCCGTGATATTAACAATCGTGACCGTTACTTCTTGCGCGGACAGTTTCTGTTCGAACCCACCGACGCATTGTCCGTCCGATTGATTGCTGACTACACTTTCCGCACAGAAGAATGCTGCGCGGCAACTTATATCGATCAATCCGTCAATCAATTTATTGGCAATCTGAACAATCTTGCTAGCCCCTTAACGCAGCCTGGGACTAGTGGAAGCACAGGGCCTAACGCTGCACGTCCAAGTGACACTGGCAACAACATGATCAATGTATTGCGCGATTTGGGTCAGCCCTTGGCTGCGTTCAACCAAGGTTTTGGTCGCATGGTTTCGGTTAGCCCGAACCGCGAATTCAGCGGTGAAACCAAAGATTATGGTTTCTCTGGCCAGGTTGATTATGATTTTGGTGGTGCAACTCTGACGTCGATTACGGCTTACCGCCAGTATCGTTCGGGTCAGGCATCCGATACCGATTATAGCGAAGTCGACATTCTGTATCGCGCTCCAAGCGACGACGCATATCGTCAGTTCCACACTTTCACGCAGGAACTGCGCCTGCAGGGTGAGGCATTTGACGGCAAGCTGGATTGGCTCGTTGGCGGCTTCTTTGCCAATGAAAAGCTGACGTTGCGCGACAATCTGCGCTTCGGTAATCAATATGGGCGCTTTGCAAATTGCCGCCTTGTTTCCGGTGGCAGTCTCGCCAGCGGCTATCTTCCGTCTGGCCAGGCATGTTTGAGCGCACCCGTTCGCGCTGCCATTGCCGGGGGATTGACTGCACTTAGCGTTGGTGGTCCTGCCATCCTTGCCGGACTAGATCGTCTGGACACACTCAATGATCGCGGCTCGACCAATGACCGGTACTTCCAGAATGGAACGAACTGGGCGGTATTTACGCATAACATCGTACACATCACCGATACGGTCGACCTGACTCTTGGCCTTCGTTACACCAAGGATAAGAAGAAGTTTGATGCGACCTTTGGTAATGACAATACGGTCTGCACCGCAAACCAAGCAGCGCTTGGACCTTTGCTTACAGGAGCCCTCGGCGCCACCGCAGGCGGCATCATTGGTCTTTCCTGTCAGGGCAACTCGACCGCTGAGCTCAATGGCGTTTCGATTCGTGACGACCGCAATGAAGATCAAATCACTGGAACCGCTATCCTCTCGTGGAAGCCGGTTGATGACCTTATGGTCTATGGCAGCTTTGCGCGCGGATATAAGGCGGGCGGCTTCAACTTGGACCGCTCGGCACTGAAATCGCCAGTTCCAACATTTGCTTCGGTTGGTGGCGCACAGGCTTTGGTCGGCAATCTCCAATTCGATCCCGAATTGGTGGACAGCTATGAATTGGGTGCGAAATTCTCAAATGGTCCATTCGGCCTAAGCGTTTCTGCATTCCGTTCAGACTTCAGCAGCTTCCAGTTGAACACGTTCAACGGCACGGTGTTCCTTGTGCAGAACGTCAATGGTTGTGATAACCTTGTTGGCGGCTCAAACGCGGACACAGACCTAAGCAATACAACCGGCACCTGTGCCGCGGGCGACATCACTTATGGCGTTCGCACGCAAGGCGTGGAGCTTGAAGCAGCACTGACGCCAGCTCGTAACTTCCGCATGGCGGCTGGCCTAACCTATGCCAAGACGACCTATAGGGATGACCTGATTGGGACGAAGAACGGCGCGCCGTTGGATCTCGCGCTGCGCAAATTGCCAGGCGATAACCTATCCAACGCACCTGAACTCGTTGCCACCTCAAGCGTAACATGGACGCCAGATATCGGTAGCAATGGCATGAGCGGCCTTGTCTACATCGATGGTCGTATGACCAGCGATTACAACACAGGTTCCGACTTATTCCCGCAGAAGGAGCAGGACGGTTTCGCCGTGTTTAACGCCCGTATCGGTCTACGCGGCGCGGACGAAGCTTGGGGTATTGAGCTTTGGGGTCAGAATATCTTTAACCAGGATTATGCTCAGGTCGCCTTCAACTCGCCGTTCCAAGCGGGTACAACCGCGACACCATTTGTCGATCCACAATATCCAGGTGGTCGCCAGATCTTCTCGCAGTTCCTTGCCGAACCGCGGACCTATGGCATCACATTGCGCGGTAAGTTCTAAGAACTGGGCTAAGCAAAACAGAAAAGGGCTCGCAGCGATGCGGGCCCTTTTTTGTGGATGAAGGCAAAGTAAATATTCTTGGAATTTATCGTTATCCTGAACCTGCGTCAGGATGACAAGCTAGATTGATGCTTTATCCTGAAAAAGGTTCAGGGTGACTATAGAGATAATATCTTGAAAAAAGGGCCTAATCCTGCCGCATGCGGGTCAGCTTAGCTGCCAAAACCCACGCTCAAGAAACCGGGCATTGGTCCATTCCAGCCATCATCATCTGACGTCGCATTTCCGCTCGACTGATCCGGCTTAGCCATTTCCGCTTTAAGTGCTTCCTTTTCACGTGCTGGCCTAGCCACCGCTTTCTCTCGCACTGGCTCTGGCGCTTCAGCCGCTGCCTCAGGCGTGTCAGAACGCACTTCTATGGCCTTAGCCGAGGGTGCTCGGCGACCACGCTTTGCAGGCGTGCGTTCTTCGCCTTCCACAGGCGCTTCAATCTTACCAAGGCGCTCGATCTTATTGCCGATTAGCTTTTCAATATTTTCAATCGCTTCTTCGTCAGCCTTGGTAACAAAGGTGAAGGCCTTGCCCTTGGCGCCAGCACGGCCCGTGCGGCCAATGCGGTGGACATAGTCATCGGGATGCCATGGCGCGTCAAAGTTGAACACGTGGCTAACGCCCTTTACATCAAGCCCGCGTGCCGCGACATCGGATGCCACGAGCAGGTTAATCTCGCCACTCTTGAATGCTTCTAACTGCTTCTGGCGCGACGCTTGGTCAATATCACCGTGAATTTCGCCAGATTGAAAGCCGTGGCGTTGAAGGCTGGTGTTCAATTCGCGCACTGTCGTCTTGCGATTACAGAAGACGATTGCGTTCGAAACTTTTTCAGTGCGCAAAAGGTTGCGTAAAACATCGCGCTTTTTCATTTGGGTCACATTGACCAAAAATTGTTCGATGTTGACATTCGCAGTCGCCGGACGCGCTACTTCGATATATTTCGGGTTGGATAGGAATTTGTCTGCCAGCTTTTTAATCGGTGGCGGCATCGTTGCCGAAAACAATAATGTCTGGCGTGTTGTTGGCAGCTTTGTGCAGATGTTTTCTATATCGGGGATAAAGCCCATATCGAGCATCCGATCCGCCTCGTCGATGACGAGCATTTCGCAACCGGTCAGCAAAATCTTGCCGCGCTCAAACAAGTCCATCAACCGGCCCGGAGTAGCAATCAATACATCAACGCCCTTCTCAAGCGCCTTGACCTGATCTCCCATTTGCACGCCACCAATCAGAAGCGCCATCGACAGCTTATGATATTTGCCGTATTTTTCAAAATTCTCAGCTACTTGCGCGGCCAATTCACGCGTCGGCTCCAATATCAAGCTACGAGGCATCCGTGCGCGCGCACGGCCATTGGCTAGCACGTCAATCATAGGAAGAACGAAACTTGCGGTCTTACCAGTCCCCGTTTGCGCAATGGCAATAATGTCGCGCATCATTTGGACTTGTGGGATAGCCGCAGCCTGGATCGGGGTCGGCGCGTCATAGCCAGCCTCACTCAAGGCTCTCAATAACTCGTCAGACAGGCCGATGTCGGCAAAACGCATATGGTGTTCCGGAAAAAAGATGGCGCAGCGCCACCAGCGACAAATTCACGGGGACGAGCGTGGCCATTGGTCGCTATCGCAAAAAAAGTCAAGATAGATGCCCGATGGAGCAGGTACTAGCGCGCGATCAGCAACCTGAACTTATCAATGTCGCATTTGGCGCCCGTGCGAGCATGCAAAATATCCCGATTGACGCATAATTTGCCGTCATACGACCGTTCCATATAGGCGCCGGCGTAGAATTCGCGGGCGAGGCAGCCATCACCTAGATACGCACGAATGAGAATGCCGTCCCGCGTCAGCAAATCCAAACTTCGGTCAGGACCTGGACGAGAACCACCGAGCCTGTTGACCAAAAGGCATTTTCCGATCTTTTTTTCTTTATATTTAATCTTGCCAACGGACTGCCTTTGCCCACCCACCGTTGCCGGAACTGAATCCTGGGAAGGAAATCGAACAATAACACGTTGGTCGACACGGACCTGATGAAATTCGGTCTTTAACCCCAGAAAGGGTATGAGCGGACGATCAATTGCGGCGACCCTAAAGTGCGCCAAAGCCTTATCCGACAATGTTGTCCATGCGACTGCAAAAAGGATGATTACCAATAGTGCGCGCAAGAAACATTCCGGTATGAAGTTGAAGTTCGGATCGCTTTACCCGATAAGGTTGAACCTATCATGAATTGTAATCCAAGGCCGCTGAGGACAATGGAAAATACTGTGCCAGATGTAAAGATTTTATCCGAATTTCAAGCCATATTGGGACCAAAGGGCTATTCAGACGAAACCGACGTTATTGCGCCTTGGCTAACCGACTGGCGTGGCCGATTTACAGGCGCGGCCCCTGCCCTGCTTTCACCGGCCAATTCGTACGAAGTTGCTGCAGTAGTAAAGCTAGCAGCCAAGCACCGGATTTCGCTTGTCCCTCAAGGCGGCAATAGCGGGATGGTCGCTGGCGCAACGCCGGACACAAGCGGTCAGCAGGTGATCCTGTCTTTGCGGCGAATGAACCACATGACCGTAATGGACGCAGAAGAGGGACTGATATGCTGTGATGCGGGGGTCATTCTGCAAAATTTGCATGAAGCCGCAGCGGCGGTTGGACGCCGCTTTCCGCTTACCTTGGGTGGCAAGGGGTCGGCCACCGTCGGCGGGCTGATTTCCACCAATGCTGGCGGAACGCAAGTTCTCCGCCACGGCACGATGCGGATGCTCGTGGCCGGCCTTGAGGCGGTCTTGCCCGATGGATCAATCTATGATGCGATGGCACCGTTAAAAAAAGACAATCGCGGCTATGATTTGAAACAGCTTTTAATTGGTGCAGAAGGGACGATTGGTATCGTCACGAAGGCCGTCTTACACACGGTTCCCGCCCTTATAGATCGCTGCGTCGTTTGGGCTGGGGTCGACAGCCCCTCCCAAGCATATGACTTGTTGTTATTCATGCAGCGGCATGGCCGGGAACGATTGGAAGGCTTCGAAATCCTACCACAACGCGCGCTGAACGCCGTGACAACCCATATCGCCGGAACAAGGCCACCGCTAGATACCGCGCATCGTTGGCACGCGCTTATGGAGTTTGTGCAGGATAATCCAGGGCAGTTACCTCCCAGTGAACTGGCCACGCGCCTGTTGGAAAAGGCCATGACTGAAAATCTGCTCGGCAACGCAACCATCGCAAGCAGCGACACGCAAGCCGAAGCGTTCTGGAAAATCCGCGATTCCATCGCAGAAGCCGAGCGCGCAGCGGGGCCTGCATTGCAACATGATATAAGCGTCCCCGTGTCTGCGATGGCCCGTTTCATTGAGGATGAATCTCCGGTGATTGAAAGCACCTATCCCGGTACCAAAACGCTTGCCTTTGGGCATTTGGGCGATGGCAACATTCATTTTCACGTCAAAGCTCCGAATGACGTTGATGTGGCCTCTTGGTATGCAGGCGACGGAAAAGCGATTACGTCGCACGTCTACGACCGGGTACGCGCGTATGGAGGGTCGCTTTCCGCAGAACATGGTATTGGACAAGCAAAAATCGCAGAGTTTGAACGTCTGACTGAACCAGCGCGGCTTGCTGCATTGCGGGCCATTAAAAATGCGCTTGATCCGCTGGGAATTATGAACCCCGGTAAACTTGTTCCACTTGCGTAAACAAGGCTATCCGCTTAAACGGCGCCTTCAAAATTTTTTTAATAAAATTCAACGATGGAGTTACATATGGCCACCGCGCCCCAAGCCGCCAACCTCCCACTATTGTACAACGACCTAGTGCCGTTGAGCAGCAACGATCATGTAACGTGGAAATCACGCATGCTCGAAAATGCCAAATTCCTTGAGGGACAACATGCCATTCCGTTGACGATTGAAGAATTTGTGCCCGCGTCGCGCACCTATCCAATCATCTTTTCCGCATCGGAAAACCCAGTGCCGCTCGTCTTGATGGGCATGAATGAAGGCGTAAACACTTTCATGAATGACGAAGGGCATTTTGAACGCCCCGTTTACATCCCTGCATATGTCCGCCGCTATCCCTTCCTGCTAGCTAAACTGCGTCCGGACACAGATGAATTGTCGTTGTGCTTTGATCCAACGTCAGGTGCGGTTGGCGAATTTGAAGAAGGCATGCCTTTATTTGAAGACGGCACGCCAAGCGAGAATACGAAAGCGATTTTGAAGTTCTGCGAAGATTTTGAAAATGCTGGAGCGCAAACGCATGCTTTTGTTGAGGAAATCAAAAAATTAGACCTGCTGATGGATGGTGAAGTGTCCATTCAACAAGAAGGTCAGGAGCAGCCCTTCATCTATCGCGGTTTTAAGATGATCGACGAAAACAAGTTGCGCGAGCTTCGTGGTGACACGGTTCGCAAGTTGAACCAGAACGGCATTCTTGCGCTGATCCATGCACATTTATTCTCTTTGCAATTGATGCGGGAAATCTTTGCAGTTCAGGTCGCACAAGGTAAGGTGCCACAAGTGACGGAACTGCCTTCAAATTAAGCAAAATGAATGCTTCATGCCGTCACGCCACCTATTTGGAGGAAGTGACGGCATGAGCAAATATAACAAAATCGCAATCCTGTTTCATTGGACTATCGCGATACTGATTGTGGCCAATATCTTACTGGCTACTCTGGCTGAAGACTTACCTCGGGCAGGGCGCGCTGTTTATATGAACCCGCACAAGGTCATTGGTATTTCCATTTTAATCCTGACCGTTGGCCGCATTTTATGGCGACTTGGCCATCGTCCTCCAACGCTGCCTGGTCAGCTGGCCGGCTTGCAAGCTACGGCAGGGCGCACCGTCCATGTTCTTTTCTACATTATTATTGTTCTCATGCCATTGACTGGCTGGCTCATGATCGGTGCCAATGGCAAAGCGGCGCCTGTGGACTTTTTTGGTCTCTTCACAGCTGATCTGGCCGTCGGCAAAAACGCAGCGCTCGCCGAGGTCGCGCACAATGGACACGAATTTCTTGCCACCCCGCTGATCATTCTGATCGGATTGCACGTTTTGGGTGCATTGAAGCATCAATTTATTGACCGCATGCCGTTCCTTCAGCGGATGTGGCCCTAAGGCCATTCACACACAGTTCCTCGCATGCATCGGGCAATTGGTCGGCAAACCGTGGTTGTTTTCGATGTGAGTCTTGAAACCGTAATGCCAACATCCCATCCTTAGCTATGGATGGATTCATCCCCTCCCGTTTCCGTCCACCGATGCCTGTGAAGGCATCAACTCCCTGAACCTAGGCCACCCCGGAACGATCCGGGGTGGTTTTTTTCACTATCATTCTGCGGCAATCAGGGCATCGGAACCCAAAGCTTCATCAACAAGGGCCGAAACCAGTGCAGAGATCATGGTGTCCATGCGATCAAAACCAACGCCCGGATGTCGCAAATCGGGATCGAGATATAGCGAACGATCTACTTCCAATTGAATGGCGTGGATATTCGCACATGGCCGCGCATGGCGTCGCAGAATATAGGCACCGGCATAAGGATGGTTGAGCGCAACGTTAAACCCATGGGCTTGCAACTGCGTTATTAACAACTCGGCATATCGGGACGCTGCACTTTTGCCGAAACGGTCACCAACGACAAATTGAGGTGCTGGCCCCGAAGCTGCGCCACGGATCGGCGGCATGCTGTGCAAGTCGAGCAATATGGCAACACCGAACCGCCGCCGCATCTGTTCAAGCACATCTGCAACTGCTTCATGATAGGGTCGGTGGAACGACAATATACGGTGCTGCACCTCATCAAGGGTAAATTGCCGTTTCCACAATTCACCCTCGCCCGACAATCTTCGGGGAATCAAGCCAAGACCGCCGCGTTGTTTGACCCCTGGTGTCGGATAATCGCTTCGCAGCGCTCCTTGGACCATTTCAGCGTCAATATCCTCTTCGTCGCGGTTTAAATCAATCCATGCCCGCGCACGGCGCGCCATGATGACAGGATATCCCAACGCGACACAGCGCCGCGTCAAAGCGTCAGCATATCTGTCCTCAAGCCGCACTAGGGCAGCAGGCGGCAACCTTAACGCATCCAAAAGCTCCGGTGGATAGTCGCGCCCCGCATGCGGCACGGACAGCAGCACGGGCACGGATGGGTTTTCCGTCCCCCAGCTTGCGAATCCATCTATATCCGTCGGCGCCATGCTTTCCCTGAATTTCTTATTTACGTGATTGGCAGATTTTCAGGAAAATGGGAAAAAAATAAAACATTGCGATTATGCAACGGTCGCAGCGTAGCGACTGCGCTGCCTTGAAATGCTTTAGGCTTGGTTATAATCCCAACTTTGCGTGCGTAAGGCGAACAAGCCGTGCGCAAAAATCCTGTCCAAACCCTTCCATCTCAAGGATCCTGTTAGCAAAGTCGAACGTCTGTGTGTGAGGGAAAGTTTCGGTGAACTGAAATAGGCTTGAATGATAAGGCAAGCCCAGCTAGAGGCTGCCGCATAGTGGGCGTATAGCTCAGTGGTAGAGCACTGTGTTGACATCGCAGGGGTCGCAAGTTCAATCCTTGCTACGCCCACCATACTCCCCTTTGCGATGTCTTCCTTCGTGATCTACCAAAGCTAAACCGTTACAATAGCTGCGGCTTGCGGCATTTATGTTCCATCGCTAAGCCCATGGTATGAACTTAGCATCGCTTCTCGACAAATTTACGCCTGGCGCAACGACCCACAAAATTTCCATTCCGCCGAGCTGGCATCAGGGACGCACGTCCTATGGTGGCCTTAGCTCCGTTCTGGCCTATCAGGCGGCAAGGTTGGCAGCTGATGACCTTCCTCCTCTGCAATCCGCCCAAATCGCTTTTGTCGGGCCTCTTGCAGGTGATGTAGACGTCAGCGCACATATCCTGCGGCGCGGCAAGAACACCGCCTTCATTCAGGCCGAAATATCCGGTGCGGATGGCGTGGGCCTGACATGCAATTTCATTTTCATGAATCGCAGGCAGAGCCACTTGGATTATGCAAATATCCCAGCACCGGACTTCCCGCTTATTCCAACGGACAACGTTGTGCGCAGCGGACCGCCCGAGTTTTTCACGGGTCATATGCAATATCCGGACAAAAGGCTGGAGCTGGGGATGGCGACCAATCGTCTGGCAAGCTGGCATCGACTGACCGAGCATCAAGGGTTAGACCCCATTGCCGAGATTATTTGTATCGGTGACGCCCTGCCGCCATCGGCCATGGGTCTTATGACCGAAAAGGGCATGGTGAGCTCCATGAACTGGCAGATCAATATGTTGACCGATTCTCCGGCCACCGAAAATGGCTGGTGGTATCTATCGAGCGAAACGCACCACGCCGCCAACGGCGCAAGCAGCCAGTATATGACAGTCTGGAACAGCCGCGGCGAAGCGGTTTTGACAGGTATGCAATCAGTCGCGATTTTCGCTTAAGCAGTTGGCTTTGTCCGAGCAAAGCGCATGGCCAACAATACAAGGCCAATAACGATAAAATTATCGATAAAGGTTTTGTAGAACAGCCAATTGTCGGTTGTTAGCAGCTTTGCAGCACCATAATTCAAAGCAGCCATGATCAGGCCGATCACACCCATGACAACAGCAAATCGGCCCGCATGGATATCCGAATATGGCATATAGCGCGCCAGGCCTTTACCGATATATGGGCCGCCCCGCGCACCATCTATGATGAAGAAGCTGGCGGCAATCAAACCCGTGATTGTGCCGCGCAGTTTGATCCATTCATCATCATTCAACCACACCGCCAGCCCAGCCGATATGCAAAGCATGAGAATGCCAAATAAAGCGAGGCCGCCCGTGACATCGATTTTTGTAATCCGCTGAAACGTGACAAGACCAAAGCCGACGGCAACACCAACCAAAGCGGCAGTCTGTAAATCGGTAAACTTTGCGACGAAGTAGAATAATAAGCCGGTGGCCACATCAATTGCAAAAGGAAGGCGGTTGTGCCTTGCGAATGCCCCGCCATGCGTACCTTGTTCGCTCTGCAAGCTCATGCCTTAGCCCAAAGCCGCCTGTTTTTCTTCGGCGAGGCGGTCAAGCTCAGCACGGCTTTTCTTCTCGCTGGAGGATTTCAGTTGCCCGCAAGCCGCCATAATATCGCGCCCACGTGGTGTGCGGATAGGCGCACTGATGCCAGCTTCAAAAATAATGCCGGAAAAGCGCTTAATCCGTTCCGGATCAGAGCATTCATACACTGCGCCGGGCCAAGGGTTGAAAGGGATCAAATTGACCTTGGCGGGCAGTTTATACTGACGGATAAGGCTAACAAGCTGGCGAGCGTCTTCGTCGCTGTCATTTTTGTCCTTCAACATCACATATTCAAAAGTGATCCGCCGCGCGTTGCTGACACCGGGATATTCGGCGCACGCACGCAGCAATTCATCAATGCCATATTTGCGGTTGAGGGGCACCAATTCGTCGCGCACATCTTTAACCACGGCATGCAGCGACACTGCCAGGTTGACGTTAATCTCCTCGCCTGCGCGCGCCATCATAGGCACTACACCCGATGTTGATAGCGTGATACGGCGACGCGATAGGCCCAGGCCATCGCCATGCATGACAATCTTCATCGCGTCGCGGACATTATCAAAATTATATAGCGGCTCACCCATGCCCATCAGCACGATATTGGTCAGCATGCGACCATCGGCAGTGTAATGACCGACGTCGTCATCCTCGTCTTCGTCGGCAGATGCAAAGGCCATATTACCCTTCGGCCATTCACCTAACGCATCGCGTGCCAGCATAACTTGCCCAACAATTTCACCAGGCGTCAGATTACGCACCAGGCGCATCGTACCGGTGTGGCAGAAACGGCAATTGAGCGTGCAGCCAACTTGGCTTGAAATGCACAATGTCCCGCGATCCGCATCGGGGATAAACACCATTTCATAGTCCTGCGCATCGTCCGTGCGCAAAAGCCATTTGCGCGTGCCGTCGGATGACACTTGTGCCTCGACCACTTCAGGCCTCCCAATGACAAAGCGATCGGCAAGCCAAGGCCGCATGGTTTTTGCAATGTCCGTCATCGCTTCAAAATCGGTGACGCCGCGGTGGTAAATCCAATGGAAAACCTGCTTAGACCGAAGCTTTGCCGCCTTTTCGTCCAATTGCGATTCTTCGAACAATATCCGGATCTGAAGATGGCTTAACCCCATGAGGTCAATGCGTCCATCGCTTCGCGGCGTAATAGCGCGCGGCGTGACTACGGGGTCGATATGGCCTGGAATCTGCATGATATGCGCGCCTATAATTACGTTGACTGTGAAAAGCCAGCGTTGCAGCTACACAGTATGGACCACCGAAACCTTTGTCCCTGGTGCCTCGTCCGAAATGATAACATCGGCACCCAATTGGCTGGCCAACGCCTCGACAATACCTGTGCCAAGCCCCGGCTTTCGGTCTTCTTCATCCTGGGGCATGCCGATGCCATCATCTGCTACGACGAGCGTCCATGATTTGCCGTCCGATTTGAAACTCACGATGATGTTCCCGTGCTGCGTCCGGCCCGGAAAGGCATGCTTTAACGAATTGATAACCAATTCGGTGACAACCAAGCCAAGGCTGACCGATGTGTCCGAGTCAACTATGCTGTCATCGCATTGTGTTGTGAGTTTTATACGCCCGGGGTCACCAATCATCGATGCGCCGATGCTATTGCACAAATCCGCAAAGTAATTTTTAAGGCCTACATTATCGACGGCTGTCGACGACAGATGCTTTTGCAGCATTGCGATAGACATCACGCGGTTATGCGCGTCACGCAAATGCTCCCGCGTCTCGCTTGACTGCACCTTACGCGCGCTTTGCAGTAGAACGCTCGCAATAATCTGAAGGCTATTCGCGACGCGGTGCTGTATTTCGTTCAACAACAACTGTTTTTCACGGACAAGATCGTCGCGCACTTTATCGGCCAGGCGCTGCGATGTAACATCGGTGATAGCAAGCACTACATGAATGCTCTCAGCTTCGAAATAATCGAGCGTATGGGCGTTTATCAATAAGCGCAGCGTGTCCCTTTTAGGTCGTACCAAATCCATTTCATAAACATCAATTGCGGCTTTGCCTGACACTGTGGCTTGCAAAAGCGTGCTTAGCTGCCGCACATCCCATTCACCTTGCCCTAAGTCAGCGAGCTTTTTACCCGTAATGTCCGCGCAATCGACATCAAAGGCAGCGCAAAAGGACTTGCTCGCCGCGATAATCGTCAGATCCTCACGCAACATTATAAGTGGCGAAAAAGACGACGATATTAAGGCGACCGACATATTGTCGGCATGCTCGGGCAAACGGGTCAGTGGTTTTTCCATGGCATTTAGCCGTTGTAAACTGGAGACTCGCGGGACGAGAGCCATAACCAGGCGCAATTTGTAATCGAACAAACCGTAACTGTTATTTTTTGTAACAGACCTGCGGCGTTTCAGTGAGTCAAATCGGATTAAACTGGTTTTTTGTGATCACATCTCAAAGCTGCCGAGGCGAACATATAACGGTCACGCGGATGCTTTTACGCACGCTCGCCTTGCCCGCTGCCATCGATGACCAACTCTTCGACACCGTCGCGGATCATCACCATGCTACCTTGTGCTAGGCTGGGTGCGATTGGTGCGCGGAACTGCGCCATCGGCTCGACCCCAAGTAGCAACCCGCGCAGCACCCGTGCGGTCATCCCATGACAAATGATGAGCATATCCTGATCAAAAGGTAATTCGTCCAACCAATGCAAAAGCCGCTGCGCCACGTCTTCATAAAATTCGCCACCTTCAGGCCGGACCGAAAACAATTTATGTTCGACGTCGACGATTGGACCGATTTCAGCGGAAATGTCGGCATAGGTCCGGCTTGACCAAAGGCCGACGTCAATTTCCAGCAGCCGGTCGTCGCGCATCGTTTGGTGCCAGTCGGCGTCGATTTCCTCTGAGACCAATGCAAGCGTCTGCAACGCGCGCCCAGCGGTGGACGACCAAAGCTGCGGCGTGGGGTCATTGCCCAGATAGTTTGCCAACGCACGGCCCATTAAGCGCGCTTGCACAAAGCCTTCCCAGGTCAGCGGGGTATGCAGCTCCGCCTGGCCTTGCATCCGTGCCACCTTGTTAAACACTGTCTCCCCATGCCGCGCGATGAAAAGCCGTCGATTGTTTGTTGAAATACTCATATTGCCCTTATTCCACAGGATTTTATTGGAGGCAAAAGCTATCAGCTTGCCCTAATGGTCAAAGCGGTTATGGAAGATTCGGCATAGAAATAGGGTTTTTTGGCTGGTTTGAAGACCATCCGGCCCGTCAAGGGGAATTTGAATGAGAGCCACGATCGAACGCGCGACCCTGCTGAAAAGCCTGAGCCACGTCCAGTCCGTAGTGGAGCGGCGCAACACCATACCGATTTTGTCCAATGTCCTTATCGAAGCAAGCGAAGGCGGCAAGATTAAGCTGACCGCGACTGACCTTGATTTGCAAGTCGTTGAAACCTTTGCCGCCGATGTCGAAACACCCGGCGCAACTACGGTTTCTGCGCACACATTGTTCGAAATCGCGCGCAAGTTGCCCGATGGTTCGCAAGTACAACTGCACGCCGCCGATGGTCGCATGGCCGTCAATGCTGGCCGCGCCCGTTTCTCGCTCGCGACCCTGCCGCGCGAAGATTTCCCAACGATTGCTGAAGGTGACTTGCCAACATCGTTTGAAATACCTGCAAGCTCGCTGATCCAGATCATCGATAAAACGCGCTTTGCGATTTCAACCGAAGAAACACGTTATTATCTCAACGGCATTTTCCTGCACGTCACCGACGATGCTGAGCCGGTTTTGAAGGCGGCGGCCACAGATGGTCACCGCTTGGCGCGGGTGACTTTGCCACGCCCCGCTGGCGCAGAAAACATGCCCGACATCATCGTGCCGCGTAAATGCGTTGCGGAAATCCGCAAGCTGCTCGACGAAAGCGGCGACAATGTTATCCAGATCGACCTGTCGGCGAGCAAAATTCGCTTCACCTTTGACAGCGTCATCCTGACATCAAAGCTGATCGACGGCACGTTCCCCGATTACAGCCGCGTCATTCCAACTGCTAATGACAAATTGCTGCGTATCGACCCTAAGGCATTTTCACAGGGCGTCGATCGCGTCGCGACCATCGCCACCGAAAAAACCCGTGCGGTCAAAATGGCGCTGGATCAGGACAAGATCACCTTATCCGTCACCAGCCCCGAAAACGGCACCGCAGCGGAAGAAGTGACTGGCCAATATAGCAGTGAAGGTTTCGAAATCGGCTTCAACGCGCGCTATTTGATGGACATTTTGGGCGAGATCGAAGGCGATGTGGTCGAACTCCACTTGGCCGACGCCAGCGCACCGACATTGATCCGTGAGAATGATAAATCAGCGGCGCTGTATGTTCTGATGCCTATGCGCGTGTAATAGGTCGGACCGTTAAAAATTAAGATGCTGGAGCCGAAGGCGTGCATCGCACAATCACGTTCAGCATGACGGAGTGGCGAATAGCTGTTTCCTTTCACCGTCACCCTGAACTTGTTTCAGGGTCTTAATATTTGCAGCATCACAATCCCCTCAAGGGGTCACTCCGCTGCTTCCGCCATTGGGATGTTCTGCGGACCCCGCACTACGATACCGGGCAAAGCGCCTGTCATCGCGCCATCACGGAACGTGACCACGCCCGATTTTATTGTCGCGGCATAACCGTCAGCCTTTTGCAGTAAGCGCTTGCCACCGGCGGGCAGGTCGAACGCCAACCACGGCTTCAACAATTTTAACGCGTCAAAATCTATGACGTTGATATCGGCCAGATAGCCCGGTTTCAGCACACCGCGATCATTCAGCCCATAAAGCCGCGCAGTGTCGTGGCATTGGCGTTTGACGGCCAGTTCAAGCGGTATTGTCCCCGCTTTACGATCGCGCGCCCAGTAACTGAGCAGAAATGTCGGTGACGCCGCGTCGCAAATTGTTCCGCAATGCGCGCCACCATCGGAGAGCGATGCGACGATATCGTCACGCTGGAGCAGCTCTTTGGTGAAGTCCAAATTGCCATCCATATAATTCAGTATCGGCAGGTAAATCATGCCGTTGCCGTCGTCGGCCATCAATTGGTCATAAGCGTATTCCGCCGCTTCTTTGCCTGCAGCCTGTGCAAAGCCGAAGACGCTTTCTTCGCGTGTGGGTTCATAGCTGAAGCCATCGCCCAGCGGGAATTGCATGGCCCATGCAGCCGTCACCAGCATGAAGAATGGGGCCATATCGACCGACGGCGGCGGCAAATTATCCTCCGCCAGCATCGCTGCCTTAAACGCCGGGTCGGACAGTTTTGACTTCTGTTCGTCCCACGACAGTCCGGCGATTTTCTGCCAACTTGGCTTGCGCATGAATGGGTGCACCGTACCGCGCCAGTTCATGATGACGCCGATTCCGCGTAGGCCAATCGCTGCGACCAGATTAGCACCATTGTCATTGGCGTTGCACATCGACGCCATTTGCTCGGTCCACGGCATTTGCTTGATAGGCGATTGCAACATGGTGAAGGCGATGGGCAGCCCCGTTTCGCGGCTTAACCGACCCATCCAGCCAAACTCGTCCCATTCTTCCAAGAAATCGGTGGTCAGCTCAAACACCCCATGCCCGACCTTACCCATAGCGCGGCCGATGCCAACCAGTTCGGGTTCGGTCGCCGTCGTCCCGGGGACAAGTTCGCCATCAATCGATTTATGCAACACCGTGCGGGAGGTGGAAAAGCCCAAAGCCCCTGCGCGCAAGCCTTCCTCCACCAGGCGCGCCATTTCGGCGATGTCTGCTTCGGTCGGCTCCTCATTATCCGCGCCGCGCTGTCCCATGACAAAGGCGCGCAACGCGCCGTGCGGAACTTGCGTGCCAATATCGATAGTGCGCGGCAGGCGTTCAAGCGCGTCGAGATAATCGGGAAAGCTTTCCCAATCCCATTTCATCCCTTCAGCGAGCGCGGTGCCGGGAATATCCTCGACACCCTCCATCAGGCC